>JBGQLF010000198.1:0-10596 GCA_041499985.1 Gemmataceae bacterium | reverse complement strand
TAGACAACCGAGCAAGAGCGAACGACAAGGCTTTACTCTACCACACTACTCCCTTGTGCAAAACCTCATGGCCAATTGTTGTGCAAAAGGTTATGGCCGGTAACAGAGGACGCTTGTGGCTACGAATGGACAAGAGGTCCCTTGATCCTGCATTAGGAACGCCCTGGGCCGCTCCCCTTCTCCTACCGAGTCCGGAATCGGCGCGGGTGGAAGTGCTCCTGGGGCAAAGACTGTCCGCTTTCTGCCACCCTCAGGAGTCCATAGCGATCGGGTACCGGCTTGCCGTAATAGGCTCGGAACTCCGCTTCCAGACGCTGCGCCACCTGTGCCGCCCGTGCGGGTTGGTCCGCCAGAGAGAACAGGACGTGTTCCAGGAGGTTGATGGCGAGGCATTCTTCATCCGAATAGCCCGGGTAAAGGGCCCGCAGTGTCTGCAATCGGCCCGAGCTGCGGCCGTGCTCGGACTGTAGCAGCCGGCTGATGGCCTCGGAGAAGGTACAACGTTCTGCGCTCAGCGCGTTGGCCACCTCGCTGCGCAGCTCTTGGTACGCTACGACCGTGTGGAGTTGGCTATCCAACCAACGGGTTTCCTTCGTAGCCGCCGACACGGCCTTCTCCTCCCCAGGCTGGGCCTCCAGGGACCAGGCCAACAGCGAACTATACAGCACTACCAAGGCTGCGGCCGAGCACGCGAACGTGAGCACCCACCGGCCGGTACGCGGACGCCAGCGGCTGACCCACGCGGCCAGCCCGACAACCACCAGCACCGACCCGGCCTTGAGGGCGACCAGGCCCCGCCAGCCGTAGCCGTCCAGGAACCAGCGCGCCACGAAATTACTCTCGTAGACCGAGCCGTCGTAGTCCTGGAGGAGCCTCCAGGTCAGGATCAAGTCCACGATGCTCAAGAGGCCGAACAGTGCCAGGTGTCCTGGAGGCAGAGCCTTGCGAAACATCTTCGGGATACTCCCCCCCAGGCGCGAACCTGGGAAAGTTGTCCGCGTTCTTGCAAACTACGGCACAGTGTAGACGCGGCTCGATGAAGCTTTGATGAGAATGCAGGGATGTTCTAGCGTGGCAGGCACAGGCCATTTCACCCAAGCCAGTCGGTTATAGACTCCCTACGGTTCTTCCGTCAAGGCCAAGAATTCCGCCTCGGAAGTCTCGGAGTCCCTCCCTGGGCCCTCCAGATTTCCGGATCCTTAATCCTTGACTCTGGCCCCGCGGGACTTATCATGGCTGGTTCGTGACGTGCCATATCCGGAAGTCCGAACGCGGTGGAGTGGCAGTCATTCTCCTTCCTCAATGTCGTAGTTGGAGGTCTTCATAATGACTCGGGCGCCCTACTCTCCCAGGCGCGGCTTCACGCTGATCGAGCTGCTGGTCGTGATCGCCATTATTGCCGTCCTGATCGGCCTGCTGCTGCCGGCCGTCCAGAAGATCCGCGAGGCCGCAGCCCGCATGAGTTGCCAGAACAACCTCAAGCAGTGGGGCTTGGCCATGCACAACTTCCACGACACCAACGGGACCTTGCCGGAGGGCAACCGCAGTAATCCGCGGCGGGTCTGGGTGGTGCTCGTGTGGCCCTACGTCGAGCAGGGGAACATGTACGTGAAGTTCGACCAGACCACCCACTTCTACCTGCCGCCGAACACGTACGTCAACACGACCGACGGCATCTACGCCAAGACCGCTCCGATCTACTACTGCCCCAGCGATCGGCCGGGGGCCCTGTGGAAGGGCGACATCTACTGGCGCGCCCGTGGCAGCTATGTCATTAACTGGGGCAACCAGGCCGTGCCGTACAACAAGGCGGATCCGGTGCAAGACCCCGCCAAGGGCATCGCCCCGTTTGGCTACAGCGACTTCACCAACCGCGACCATCCGCGGACATCGCGTATCACGGACCTCACCGATGGCACGTCCAACACGCTGCTCATGTCCGAAGTCATCATGGCGGCCAACGACACGGACTACGACATCCGGGGCGACATGATGAACGACGATCGGCCCTGCACGATGTTCATGACGATCAACACGCCCAACTCTGGCACCGACCTCTCGCCTTTCTGCAACGACGCGACGTACCCCTTGAATCCGCCGTGCAAGAACAACTCGTCGTTCTATCAGAAGGCGGCTCGGAGCAAGCACGCAGGAGGCGTCAACACCCTTTTCGCCGACGGTTCGGTCCGCTTCATCTCCAACAACATCGCCCTGGCCACCTGGCGGAGCATGGGGACGATGAACGGCGGCGAGGTCCTGGGAGACTTCTGAAAAGGATGAAGGAAAAAGGAGGAAGGATGAAGCAGACTTCTTCATCCTTCCTCCTTTCCCCGAGAGGCAATGTCATGACTCGATTCCTTTCGAAGTCAGCATCCATCTTCCCGGTCCTCCTGCTGGTGTCGCTCGTCGGCTGCTCCGGGGGGAACTCGGTGGGGACCGTGTCCGGGGAGGTGAAGCTGGACGGACAACCCCTGAAGAAGGGCATCATCCGGTTCGTCCCGGTGGGCGGCAAGTCGCAGACCGCGGACACGAGCATCACCGACGGCAAGTTCAGCGCCACGGTGCCGAGCGGGGAAAAGGTGGTTGAGATCACCGCACCCAAGGTCGTCGGCAAACAGAAGATGTACGACACCCCCGACAGCCCCGTGGTCGAGACGGTCGCGGAACTGCTGCCAGCGCGGTACAACGTTCGCAGCGAACTGCGACTGACGGTCCAGCAGGGGAGCCAGGAGAAACACTTTGAGCTGACGAGCAAATGACGGACTCTGCTCGAGGAGTTGTCCAGGGATAAGCCGGGCCGTCCCACCAGTCCTGAAACCGGTTGTGATCATCTTGCTTGGGCCCCGCTCCACGGGGCCCGGGCCAGACCTCAACCGACCGTCTTTCCGGGACCCACCGGCTTCACTTCCGGGGGGGCCTGCTGAGAAACGAGACCTTCCGGAAGGAGCGCGGATGGTTCCCAGTCGTTGGGGACACGACAGCCGCTGTTCCTGGCTTTCCTTTCTCGGGCCCAAGCATCCGCTCATCTCTCCCAAGACTTCATTGGAACAAGATGGGGCACCCCCTTTACCACCGTCCTCGCGACGGGTACCATCGCAGGTCGTGTCCATCCACCGAACGTAACCGGGAAGCTTTCTTCCATCCTTTTGGGGATTTCGACCGATGTGCTGGCAGTCCATCCTAGCCTGGCTCGTGCTCCTGACCGTCACCGCCCCTACCTGGTCTGCCGATGGCAATCGGCTCACCTACCTGGACGAAAGCGACCCCTACTACGTCGGCCGTACTTTTCCCAAGCTGATCACACCGCAATGGGTCGGCGAAGACGGCGTCGAGGCCGTGGTCGTCCTGGCCATCGACGATATGCGCGAACCCGAAAAATACGAAGCGTTCTTGCGGCCGATCCTGAGACGCTTGCAGCAGATCGACGGCCGGTCGCCAGTGAGCATCATGACCTGCCAGGTCGATCCGGCGCAGCCTCGCTTGCAAGAATGGCTCAAGCAAGGCCTCAGCCTGGAAATCCATACCATCGAGCACCCGTGTCCGCTGCTGCGCAACGGCGATTTCGCCAGGGCCAAGTCCACCGTGGACCGCTGCATCGACCTGCTCAATGCGGTGCCGAACAATCGGCCGGTTGCCTTTCGCGTGCCGTGCTGCGACTCGCTCAATACGCCGAGCCCGCGCTTCTATGCCGAGATTTTCAACAAGACCACTACCAAGGGCCACTTCCTGACCATCGACTCCTCGGTGTTCAATGTCATCACCTCGAATGATCCGCAGCTGCCACGCGAGCTCGTGCTCGATTCGGACGGGCGCGACAAGTTCCGCAAATACGTGCCCTACGATCGTTCCTTCGTGAACACCATCGAAGATTACTCCTATCCCTATGTCATTGGAAGGTTATGCTGGGAATTCCCCTGTGTCGTGCCTAGCGACTGGGAGGCCCAGCATCTGCACAAGCCCAACAACCCGCTCACCGTCCGCGATTTTCAGGCGGTCCTGGATGCGACGGTGGCGAAACAGGGAACTTTCAACCTGGTCTTTCATCCGCACGGTTGGATCCGCAACGACCAGATCGTCGAGCTGATCGATCATGCGGTGGCCAAGCATGGCAAGAAGGTCAAGTTCCTGACTTTCCGCGAAGCGCAAGAACGGCTCGACAAGTACTTGCTCGGTGGCCAGCCGCTGCGGGCCGCGAACGGTCAGGACAACGGCGTGCGCCTGCTCGATCTCAATAACGACGGCTACCTCGACGTGGTGATCGGCAATGACAAGATCCGCCAAACGCGCCTGTGGTCGCCCCAGAAGAAGACATGGATCGTCAGCGATTTCCCCGTGCCACTGGTCACCACCGATCCGCAGGGTAACCGACTCGATGCGGGGGTGCGCTTCGGCGTGCTGCGGCCGGATGGACAGGCCTCCCTGCTGGTGCGCAATGATGCCCTTGCCGGGGCCTGGCATTTCGATGGCGTGAAATGGGTCGAAGACCTGTCGCTGCTGAACGGATTGGAAATCGAGGGCCGACTTGTCTTCACGAATCAGCAGGGCCGGGATCGGGGCGTCCGGTTGCGTGACCTGGACAAGGACGGCCGTTGCGAGCTGATCGTCGGCAACGAGCAGCAACAAGCCGTCTTCGCCTGGTCGGCCGCAAAAAAGACCTGGACACCATTGCCTTTCGGGTTGCCTCCCGGCACCACGCTGGTTGATGCCGCTGGAAACGATCGGGGCCTGCGGTTTGTCGATGTCGATGAAGACGGGCGCGAGGATGTCATCTTCTCCAATGAAGAGCAGTATTCGCTGCACCTGTTCACCTCGATGCAAAAGGGTTGGGACCGGCAAGTGCGCGCGGGCAAGCGGGGCACGTCCGGCGAGCTGCCGATGATTGTCCGCGGCGGAACTAGCAACGGTGCCTGGTTCCACTCGCGGCATCTGTGGGTGCAGAACGAGAACACTTCGTTGCTCAAAGACCTGGTTGATCGGCGTTCCTTCAACGAACTCGTGGAGAACGTGGAACCTACCGCCAAATCGCCGGAAGCCTCGCTGCGGGCGCTGCGGGCTCGACCCGGCTTCCAGGTTGAGCTGGTGGCCGCCGAGCCGTTGGTGCAAGATCCGATCGCCTTCGCTTGGGGGCCAGATGGCAAGTTCTGGGTCGTCGAGATGGGGGATTATCCGCTCGGCATCGATGGCAAGGGCAAGCCCGGCGGCCGCATCAAGTACCTGGAAGACACCAACGGGGACGGCAAGTATGACAAGGCGACGGTGTTTCTCGACGGCATCGGCTATCCCACCGGCGTGACGCCGTGGGGCAAGGGCGTCCTGGTGACGTGTGCCCCGGAGATTTTCTATGCCGAGGATACCGATGGCGACGGCAAGGCCGATCTGCGGGTGCCGCTGTATACCGGCTTCGTCGAAGGCAACCAACAGCACCGCGTCAACGGCCTGGTATGGGGCCTCGATAACTGGCTCTACGGTGCCAATGGTGATAGCGGTGGCCGGATCAAGTCCGTCAAGACCGGGGCCGTGGTGGATATCAACGGACGGGATTTTCGTGTCCGTCCGGATGAAGGCCGGATCGATGCCCAGACCGGGCGCACGCAGTTCGGACGCAGCTGCGACGATTGGGGCAACTGGTTCGGTAACAACAACAGCAACCCGCTGTACCACTTTGTGCTCGCCGATCATTATCTGCGCCGCAACCCGTACTTGCCGGCTCCCGATGCGCGCGTGCCAGTCTCGGTTACCCCGGGCGCCGCTCCCGTTTTCCCGGTCAGCCGGACGCTGCCGCGCTTCAACGATTTCCATACGGCCAATCATTTCACGTCGGCGTGCAGTGCCATCGTTTATCGCGATGAGCTGTTTGGTCCTGCGTTCGCGGGCAACACGTTCGTCAGCGAACCAGTCCACAATCTGGTGCACCGCGAAGTCATGACGCCGACAGGGGTCACCTTCACTAGCCGGCGTGCGGCCGACGAGCAGCAGTCCGAGTTCCTGGCCTCCAGCGACAATTGGTTCCGCCCGACGACGATCCAGACCGGTCCGGACGGTGCCCTCTGGGTGGCCGACATGTATCGGCACGTGATCGAACATCCGCAGTGGATTCCCAAGGAATGGCAGAAGAAGCTGGACCTGCGCGCGGGCCACGATCTAGGGCGGATCTACCGCGTTTATCCGGTCGGCACCCAGCCGCGTCCGATTCCGCGCTTGGATCGCCTCGACACCGCTGGGCTGGTCGCCGCCCTGGACAGTCCCAACGGTTGGCAGCGCGATATGGCCCAGCAGCTGCTCGTGCGTGGCAAGGATCCGGCGGCGGTGCCGCTGTTGGAACGACAGGCGGCCGACAGTGCCCGGCCACTTTGCCGTTTGCACGCTCTGTGTACGCTCGATGGCCTGGATGCCCTCGAGCGCCGCGTGCTCCAGCGTGGCCTGGCCGATGCCCATCCCGGGGTCCGCCGGCATGCCGTCCGGCTGTGCGAGTCGCGCCTGGGTCGGTTTCCCGAACTGGCCTCGGCTTTGCTGAAATTGCTTCCCGATCCCGATCCGCAAGTGCGCATGCAGTTGGCCTATACGCTGGGCGAATGGGACGATCCGCAAGCTGGCCAGGCGCTGGGACAGCTGGCGGTGCGCGAGGCCGGCGATCGGTACCTCTCCGCGGCGGTGATGAGTTCGGTCACCAAGAAGAACCTCGATGCGATGCTGGTGACCGTCTTGACCAGTAGCCAGGAGACTCCACCGCCCACCACGCTGATTGCGAATCTGCTGCGCCTGGCCAACGCCCTGGGCCAGACCAAAACGCTGAGCACACTCCTGACCCGCGTCGCCACGCCGGAGAAGGATCGCTATGCCGCCTGGCAATACACCGCCCTGGGGAGCCTGCTGGAAACTCTTGAGCAACGCAACACGTCACTGGTCAAGCTACAGCAAGACGGGGACGCCGAGTTGAAGGCTGCCCTGAAGCACTTGGCGGGTCTGTTCGAGGCGGCGCGCACCACGGTGGCCAGTAAAGAGTGGCCGTCGGCCGAGCAACTCGCGGCGGTTCGGCTGCTGGGTCATGGGCTGGACCATCAGCAAGAGGACCTGGCCCTGTTGGCGAACTTGCTGTTGCCGCAGACGGCAAACGAGCTCCAAGCGGCGGCCATCACCAGCCTGGGCCGATTCCGGGATTCCAACGTGCCGGAAATGTTGCTGCGCGGCTGGAAGGGTTATGGACCGAGCGCTCGCTCCCAGGTCCTCGACTTGCTCTTGCGCCGCGAGGATTGGCTCCGGCTCGCTCTCGATGCCCTGGAGCGCAAGCAGATCCTGCCTTTGGAGATCGATGCCATCCGGAGACCGCGCCTGCTTGGGCACGCCAACACCGAGGTTCGCGAGCGGGCGGCCAAGTTGTTCGCCGGAGCCATCAACGCCGATCGGCAAAAAGTGGTCGAGACCTACCGTTCCGTGCTGGACT
Source organism: Gemmataceae bacterium (assembly GCA_041499985.1). Taxonomy (GTDB): domain Bacteria; phylum Planctomycetota; class Planctomycetia; order Gemmatales; family Gemmataceae; genus JBGQLF01. The sequence goes on along the minus strand of JBGQLF010000198.1, from coordinate 3,155 downwards.
TGAAGGGCGATGCCACGCAGGGAACGCAGGTCTTTAGCAAGAACTGCGCGACCTGTCACCAGTTTGGCGGCATCGGCCATGCGGTGGGACCGGATCTCGCTTCCGTGGGTGATAAGTCTCCCGAGGGACTCCTGATTGCCATCCTGGACCCCAACCGGGCGGTCGAGGCTCGCTACATCAATTACGTGGCCGTAACCAAGAACGGCCTGACGCTGACCGGCGTCCTGGCCGCCGAGACCGGCACGAGCATCACCCTGCTGGGGCCGGAGGGCAAGCAACAGGTGATCTTGCGGAGCGATCTCGAAGAGCTAATCAGCTCCGACAAATCCGCCATGCCCGAGGGCCTGGAGAAGGATCTCAAGCCGCCAGATGTCGCCGACCTGATCGCGTATATCCGCACGGTTAGCCCGCCGCCGAAGCGCAAAGAATTCGCGGGCAATAAGCCGGAGCTGGTTCGGCCCGCGGCGGACAGCTCGCTGTATCTGCGGGCGAGCAACGGTGAGATTTACGGCAGTAGCCTGGTGCTGGAATCTCAGTACGGCAATCTCGGCCACTGGAGCAGCAATGACGACCACGCGGTCTGGACGGTGGATGTCGCTCGTCCAGGCAAGTATGCCGTCTGGCTCGACTGGGCTTGCGACGATCGCATGGCGGGAAGGGCATTTCTCTTGGAGGCAGGTCCGAACCGCTTGACGGGCCGTGTTGCGGGCACCGGCAACTGGGACACGTATCGGCAGGCTCAGGTCGGCGAGATCGTCTTGGCGGCGGGGCAGCAGCGCTTGGTCTTTCGCTCGGCGGGGAATATTGCGGGATCGCTGCTGGATTTGAAAGCAGTCAAGCTGGTGCCGCTAGCGCCGAAGTGAGGGGTTTCGGCCGCCGCGGTATCCGATCTTCCCCAAGGAGTGCAATCGGGCGCTGACAAGGAGGACCGTCCGATGGCCGTCGAGCGCGAGACGTTGCACGACTGGCATCGCCTCTTCGGCCTGCTGCTGAGGGACTTTTTCAGCGGCTCGCCGTTCACCGTGGAGGTCGAGCGCGACCTGTCGGAACAACAGCAGTTCCTGGACGTGGTGATCGTGCGGCGGGGCCGTGGACGGTTCGCCGGCCGCCTGCCCGATGGGTTGCAGGACCTGGCCGAGCACAACTTGATCACCTTCAAGTCTCACCGCGAGGCGCTCGACAGTTGGGCTATGAAGGAGCTGGTTGGCCATTACGTGGCCTACCGCAAGCTTGTCAGCCCGTCGCCGTCGGAGCTGTTGCCCGAGGATCGGTTCCAGCTATATGCGGTCTGCGCGCGTTTCCCGCACAACCTCTCGAACCAGGTGCCGTGGCAAGAGCAGCGGGCGGGAGTGTATCATTGCCGGTGGGGCACGGACGTGGTGCGGGTCCTCGTGACGGGGCAGCTGCCGCGGGAGGCGCACAATGCCCCGCTGCACCTGATCAGTAACTCGCCAGAGCTGGTGGGTTTCGGGCGTAGCAACTACCGGCAGCGCTCGGAGGCGACGAGCCGGCTGCTGGGACAACTTTTGGAGAAGCTTCAGGGGGACGGGTTTGCCATGTCGTACACGATGGAGGATTTCAAGCGCGAGTATCTCGAGGAGCACTTCCCGCAGCTCACACCGGAGAAGCGTCAGGAAATCCTGGAAGCGCTAACGCCGGACGACTGCCGGGAAATGCTACTGGCACGCATTATGGAGAAGTATCGGGAGGAGGGTTTGGTCATATCGGACACGATGGAGGATTTCAGGCGCGATTACATCAAGGAGCACTTTCCGCAGCTCACGCCGGAAGAGCAGCGCAAAGTCCTCCAGGCGCTGCCGCCGGAGGTGCGTCTGGCGGGCCTGTCGGCGGAGCAAGTCCGGCAGTACCTGGAGCAGCTGACCGCTCGCCGACCGGCCGAGACGCGCAAGTCGCGGCGGAAGAGGTAACAGGGCGTCGGCGGCGTTACTGCAACGTGCGACGGGCTGCCTGACGAGGAAACCACCCAGAACTGACGCCGTGTATCGGCTGGCAATATTGCGGGATCGCTGATTGATTTGAAGGGGGTCAAGCTGGTGCCCCTGACACAGAGCCGGTAGGCCGAACACCGATGTCGGGCCCTGGGAGAGCGTTTACATGACGGAAGTCACTCGCATCCTGACCGCTCTCGAACAGGGCGACCCACATGCTGCGGGGACTACGATCCAGGCGCGGCCGACGGATTGGTTGATGTGCCGTTCGGCGCCGCGGCGCCCGTGTCTGCGGGCGGGGGCGGGGGTAACACGGCCGCGACCTTGGCCAGAATTGTGCTCATCACCGGCGTAGGAACGATCCCCGCCACATCCTGGATGTCCGTGTCTACGAGCTGGGCCAGCCAGGTGCAAACGGCTGCACACCGGCGGTTCAATCCCGTGCGCCGGTGGCGCTGGGGGTGCCAGGGCAGTAGGACGTGATCCTCAGGCAACGGGTCAACGAGCCGGCTGGTAATCGCCACCACGTCAAATGGTCCGGCGGCCGTGAGCTGGTCCGTGGGCGTGACGATGATCGCGGGCCGCAGCTTACGGATGCCGTTGGCGTCCGCGATCTCCGCCCAGACGATCCGACCCGTCGCCAAGCGCTGGGTCATCCTGACTTCCCCCTTCGCTCAGAAGGGCTTGGGCTCATCGCCCTCGAACCACTCCTGCGGCGGCCGTAGGGTCTTCCGTGCGCGCTCCCAGTCGATCTGCGCCGCCAGCCGCTCCACTTCCTGCCGCCCCAGGATTTCGCGGACCAGTTCCAGGTGTTCCAGCGGGATGATGGCCGCCAGGTCCTCGCCGTTGCGGCGGACGATGACCGGTTGACCCGCCGCGGCCACCTGGCTCAAGACATCGGCATACTCCTGCGCCGCCCGCGGTTCGTCCACTCGGCCGGGCTCGCGAAGCAACGATGGCACGGTCATGATTTGGTCCTCCCCATTTTAACCCGCGCATTCTAGCACACACAGCAAACTGTGGGACCGTCAACTTACCGCAGGCTCGAAGGGAAGACGAGAAGAGATCGAGCAGGGGTGCTAGGAGTCCGTCCGAGTAATCACCCTCCTGTACCCCAGGATTGCCCAAATGCAGCTGGGCGAAGACAATAGTAGCTGCCAAGTGATTCCGCATCCCCATCGCCGTTGAGGAGCTACTGGGATGGAC
>JBGQLF010000197.1:0-10605 GCA_041499985.1 Gemmataceae bacterium | reverse complement strand
GCCTGCTGGATGCGCATCGACCCCTGGAAACGGGATGGCGTATGTACCGCGGCTGGATACCCTTGCTCGTGGCCGTTGTGGCGCTGACCGCTGTGTGTTCCACGCACGCCGAGGACAAGGCCAGCCTGCAAGCTGTTCTCACCTTGCAGGAGACGCTGAAAAAGGCCGTGGAACGCGTGGATCCTTCGATCGCCTGCATTCTGGTGTCCCGGAGCGACGCCTACCGCCAGTTCGAGCCCGGACCTCCTGCCGACCATCCCGGCAAACTGGGGGCCTTCAATCCTCAGCTACTCTCGAGATCCCTTCCCGACCGCGACACCGACCCGCGTGCGCAAGACCAGCTCCGTCGACTCGACCTGTCCGATCCGAGGAATGTGCCGGAGTCCTACGGCAGCGGCGTGGTCCTCGACCACACAGGGCTGATTCTGACCAATTATCATGTGGTGCGCGAGGCGACCAAGATCTATATCCGTTTGCCCGGCGGCAAAGCCAGCTACGCCGACATTCACGCCGCCGATCCGCGCAGCGACTTGGCCGTGTTGCAACTGCTGAATGAGCAGCTCTTGCCGCTCACGCCGATCAAGTTAGGGGACGGCGAGCGGGTGAAAAAGATGGATTTTGTCGTCTCCTTGGCCAATCCATTCGCCGCGGGCTTCCAGGACGGCAGTCCCAGTGCGTCGTGGGGCATCATCAGCAACATCCGGCGCCGGGCACCGGGCACGCCGCGCGAAGAAGAACGCACGCAGACTTTACACCACTATGGCACCCTGTTGCAAACGGACGCCCGGCTCAACTTCGGCTGTAGTGGCGGGGCTCTGCTGAACTTACAGGGAGAGCTGATCGGCTTGACCACGGCACTGGCGGCCATCAGTGGCAGCGAAACCGCTGGGGGCTTTGCCGTACCGATGACCGAGCGGATGAAGGCGATCATCGCCAAGCTCAAGGCGGGTGAGGAGGTGGAGTATGGCTTCCTGGGCGTCGCGCCTTATCCGACCTTTGCGCGCGGGAATGGGGTGCCTCTTCAAATCGTGACCGACGGCTCGCCGGCCCATCAGGCGGGTTTGAAGCCTGAGGATCGGATCCTGTCCATCAATGGCATTCCGATTCGGGATATCGACGAGCTGTTTCTGACAGTCGGAACCCTGTTCGCTGGCTCCGAAGTCCGCGTCGCCGTGCGCTCCGCGGGGCGCGCCGATCGCACCATCCCCGTGACGTTGGCCAAGTTTTTTGTGGCCGGGCCAGGCAAGATCATCACTTCCAACAAGCCACTCACGGTGCGAGGTATTCGGGTGGATTACACGAGCGTGCTGTACGTGCCCAATGGTCCCCCTCGGGGTCGGGCGTCCTACCGGGAAATCCCCGCTGGCGTCTATGTCCGTGAGGTGCTACCGGGAAGTCCGGCCGCTACGGCACAACTGCATGTCAACGAGGTGATTACCCACGTCAATAACCATGCCGTCCATACGCCCGCCGAGTTTTATCGTGAAGCGGCCAAGCTCGGCCCGACGGAACCCCTGGAATTGACCCTGGCCGCTTCCGCAGGTATCCGCTCTTCCCCCAAGGTGGTCATCAAGTAGCTATGCGTTACGCCATTTGCAATGAGACGTTTGAGGGTTGGGAACACGCGCGGGTCTGTCGCTTCGTGTCCGAACTGGGCTACACCGGCTTGGAGCTGGCCCCCTTCACTTTAGCCCCCCGCATTACGGACGTCTCGCCCCCCCAAAGGAGTCTGCTCCGCCAGCAGGCCGAGGAGTGCGGCCTGACGATCCTTGGCCTTCACTGGCTGCTGGCCAAGACGGAAGGTTTGCACCTGACCGCACCCGACGAAGCCGTTCGCCGGCGCACCGCGGACTATCTCGTGGAACTCGCCCGCTGTTGCCGGGACCTGGGGGGCGAGTTGATGGTGTTCGGCTCACCGGCTCAGCGTCGCATCCCCGACGGGGCGACCCGAGCCCAGGCGGCCGAATACGCTTACGACACCTTTCGTCGTGCCCTGCCGGGAATTGCTGACTGTGGGGTCAAACTCTGTCTGGAGCCCCTGGCGCCTCCCGAGGCCGACTTTCTCAACACTTGTGCCGAGGCGGTGGCATTGCTCGATCGGCTCAACCATCCGAGTTTTGTGCTGCATCTCGATGTGAAGGCAATGGCCTCGGAGGAAACGCCCATCCCCGAGTTGATTCGCCGGTATACTCCGCGCACCGGCCATTTCCATGCCAATGACCCGAATAAGCGGGGTCCCGGTTTCGGCGCGGTCGATTTTGTGCCGATCTTTCAAGCGCTCCGGGAGAGCGGCTATCCGGGCTGGGTGTCGGTCGAGGTTTTCGACTACGCGCCCGATCCCGAAACCATCGCCCGCGAAAGCCTGCGCTACATGCGTGCCTGCGCGACGCAGGCTGGATGCTGGTCAACTCGATGAGTTCGACCTTCCTTGCGGAGAATCCTACTCATGAAGCCCTGGCTCGGCTGCCTTGTTTTGCTAACCCTATCGCCTGTGGTCCTGGTGCCGGTCTCTGTAGCAGACAGTGCCGAACAAGCCAGCTTCCAGGCCGGCTTTGCCGAGACCGATATTACTCCCAAGCTCGGGGAGAACCCGGTCTACCTGGCCGGGTTCGGCCAGAATCGTAAGGCTACCGGCGTGCACGACCCGCTGAAGGCACGGGCTGTCGTGCTGCGCCAGGGTGACCGCAGGGTGGCCTTGGTCTCCATCGATGTTGTCGGCTTTCCCCATGCGAACGTACTTCAGGTGCGCCGCCAATTGCCAGGTTTCACGTATGTCCTGGTCTCCAGCACGCACAACCATGAAGGGCCTGATACGCTCGGTTTGTGGGGACCCAACCCATTTCTCAGTGGAGTCGATCCGTCTTACATCCTGCTGCTCGAGGAGCAGATCGTCCGAGCGGTCCGCGACGCCGATCGAGCCGCAAGACCTGTGACAGCCCAGATCGGTACGGCACGGGCTCCCGAGTTGCTGCACGACGGTCGGGAACCCTATATCAAGCACGACGAACTGGTGGCGCTGCAATTCCTCGAGCCGCAGACGAATCAGCCGATTGGGCTGGTTGTGCAATGGAATTGCCATCCCGAAACACTTGGCAGCAAGAACACGGAGGTTAGCGCCGATTACGTGGGCTACACCGTGGACTATCTACACAGGCGCCATCGCTGTCCAGTGGTCTATCTCACAGGCACGGTCGGCGGGCTCATGACGTCCCTGCATGTGGAGATCAAGGACGATCAGGGACGCGTATTAGCCGAGGGCAGTCTGGAGAAGACCGAACGTTATGGCCGGGCACTTGGGCAGCTGGCCGACCGCGCCCTGGCCGAGGCCAAGCCCCTCAACTTGACACCTTTGCAGGTGCGTAGCCGAGAAGTATTCGTGCCGCTGGAAAACAAAATGTACTTGCTGGGCCGCCAAGTCGGGGTGCTGAAACGGCAGGCGTATCTATGGACTGGCGATCCCTACAAGGCGGAGGCTGTGGGCGAAGAAGTGCGGGGCAAACCGTTGGGCCTGCGCACCGAGCTGGCCTGGCTGCGCTTTGGCGAGCTGGACGTGGCCGCTATTCCAGGCGAGATTTATCCCGAATTAGTGCTCGACAAGGTTCAGGATCCTCCCGATCCCGGCGCGGATTTCCCGGAAGCTCCGATCGAACCGGCGATCTACAAACAACTGCGCGGACCGTACCGCATGCTCATTGGTCTGGCGAACGATGAAATTGGCTACATTATCCCGAAGTGCCAGTGGGACGAGAAGCCGCCTTTCTGCTATGGTCGCACGAAGGCGCAATATGGCGAAAGCAACAGTGTGGGGCCCGAGACGGCTCCGATCCTGTGCAAAGCATTTCAAGAGCTGGTTGCTGGAAAACCGTAACCGTTCGCGGTGGCCGGCTCAGGCGACTCCGTGGCTCCGCAATTTGCTCTTGGCATCTTTCGCCAACTTGGAGCGCGGGGCGCGCTGGACAACGAGTTGCAGCACTTCGGCGCCGAAATCGCGTTCCCGGCGCTCACCTTCCACAAAGTGAAAGCCCAGATAAAAGAGCTCCTCTGCTTCCAGCCACTTCGCCTGTTGCACGCGCTCAATAGGAGGAGTTTCGGGATTGTGCACCAGCCGGGCCAGCTGCTGCAAGGCGGGATCCGTAGCTCGCGCCTCCGGAGCCAGATCCCGCCCAGACACTTTCAACGCACACGCCGCCAGTTCGAAGCGCAGGTCCTCCGAGCACGCCGGCTCGCGAGCCAGCAGACGCAGGTAAATCAGGGCCTTTTCATACGCTTTTTGCTTGCGCAGGCTGAGCGCGCGCTCTTCGAACTGATCGCGAACGGCGCGGGCATCGGCCTCCCGCACTAGAAACAGCAAGGCGTCAGCACGGCGATCCCCTCCTTCCAGGTAGGCGCAGACCTGGAGAAAGATCTTCGCCATGGTCTCCGGCGCATACTGCCGGATGAAGGAAGCCTGGGCTCGAGCCAGGGACCACGCTGCGTCGGCGGAGGGAGCCGCCAAGAGTGCCTGAACAAGCGCCGCCCGCCCATGCTTCAAAGCCGCCAACACGGCCAGGGCGTCCTTGCGGAAAGCTGGGTCGCGATGGTCGATTTGCCGCAGCAGCGCAGCGGCCACGTCCACGGTGTCGCTCCCGGCCAGCTTTTCCAGGGCCAGGCGCCGCGCCGCGGTATCGGGTGCCTCGAAGAGCGGCAGCCAATCTTTCAGAGCACGCGTGCTCACCGGCACCGCCTTCAGGATCATGAGAGCGGGAGCAGCCACGCGGAAGTCCCCATCGACCGCACAGGCAAGCAAGCGCCGCAGTTGGTCCTTGTCCGGCGTGATCGGCAGCGCGCCCAAGGCTTGCAAAGCCGCCGCCCGCAGCGGCGGTGAATGCGCCGGCTGCACCCGCGCCCACAGCAGCTTCTCGGCGCGCGGATCATTGAGGGCGGCCAGAAGGCGGACCAGCGCGGTTTCCGAAGCCGGGGACAGGGAAACCTCGCCGGCTGGAGCGAGCAGTTCGAAAACGTGCTCGGCCAGGGCTCGTTGGTGGACGGGCGAGAGGGAGGGAACCTTTCCGATCAGGGAACTCACGGCCGCATCCACGACCCCGGGATCTTTGTCCAGCAGCGTCTCGACGGCAGCGATCTCGGCGCTCGCCGTACCGCCGGTTGCCAGAGCGGCCGCAATCCGGCGCCGTAAGCCGGGCGCGACTTGGGTCATCAACTCCCGCAGAGCTCGCGTGGCCTTGGCTCCCAACTGGGCGGCGGCTTGAGCGGCGGCTTCGGCCTCGGGTCCGCCCTGGTGTACGCCGGCCAGGAGTGCGGGCAGGGCCGACTCAATGCGGAGCTTCCCGATCGCGATCAAGACCTGAAGACGCACCGGACTTTCGAGATCCTGCAAGCCGTCGCAGAGGGCTCGTGCCGACTCTGCATCCCGCCCACCGACCTCTCCAAGAACCAGAGCGGCGGCACAGCGGACCTCTGGAGGATTGGTGGGTTGCAGAAGCCGCACGAGCTTTTTGCTAGTGGCGTCGAGCATGTGGAGCGCGGCGGAGGCCGATACCTCAGGGAACGACCTTGGCAGACTGCCACCACGGTGGTGGAGTCCGAGATAGTTGCTGAGGATACTCCTCTCTCCCGGAGACTCAACGCAATTCCTGGAAGTGCGAGTCGTCGGGGAACCTACCAGCCGGATCAAGGCACCAGATGGAAGCCCAGGCCTACATGTCGAAAATGGGCATCCCCAGTGAAAATCTCGGTGATCCCCAGGTCCTGCATGACGACCATGGAGGTGAAATCGACGAAGGAGATATCGGGCTTATCATGGTATTTCTGCCGCATTTGCCAGGCACGACGGAACTGCTGCGGCGATAGGTGGACGAGCAGGTGGGTACCGGCATCCGCTGCCACGAGCAGGGAGTTCACAAAAGCCTGCGCTTGAGCGGCAGTCAAGGTTGTATAGAGATGCGCGATCACTTCACTCAGAACGAAGTTTGTGGTGACATACTGACGTCGCGCCTGCCGTAGGAGATAGTGCTGGGCCTTGGCGGCCCTGTGGTACTGGTCCCGCTTCAAGGCCAAGGCGATCCAGGCCCAGGTATCGACGAAGATCATGGTCGCAGTTTCCCGTAGATGTATTTGTCGTGGTTCTGCGCCCCATCGCCCTCCAACGGACCATCGCCAATCCCAATCACCGCTTCCAGCGGGTCCTCGCCTTCGACTACGCTCTGGATCGTCACCCGAACTTCGCTTCCTTCCGCCAGTACCAAAGGTTGCTTCGGCTTGAGCATGCCGTTTTCATAAATGGCATCGACGGTAATGGTCATGGCTTGCCTCCCCACACGAGACACAGTTTTTGAGACGCGTTCATTCTACCATCAGCGTGGCGTCTTCCCACTCCGTCGTCCGGATTTCGGGTTGCCAAAGATCGCTTTCGTTTCCGCAGATCGTTATCCTCCCGCTCCCGGAGTGTACGGCGTCGTCTGCGACTGCGGTTGAGGCACCAACCGCGGTGCTGGTGTCAGCGCCGGGACTCCATTTTGGGGAGTTAATGGCGGATTCATGATGGCTCCTGGTGGCGGGGTCATCAGGGGAGTCCCCGCATCCAGTACCGGTCCCTCGCAGCCAGGTGCGGCCGACTCACAGCATTCGCCGGCGGGAGCGGGACCGCAGCGCAGGCGTCCCAAGAGCGGGCGGTGCGGCATCAGATTCAAGCAGCCACAGACCAGCCCGAGGCCGGCCGTTACAGCCACAGTTGCCAAACGCAGGCGGACCATGAGCAGCTCTCCTTTGTCGCGAAGGGATTCGAAGGGATTGCAAGACAGGCGCACCACCCGGACCCCCCAATCATGCGCCAGGAAGGCGCAGCTGGCAACGACCCCCGACCATGAAAAAGGCCCACGGGCGGGAGCCCGTGGGCCGAGGAAGCTGTTCTGACGTTTCTAGCGGCGTGGCACCAGTCGCCGCGCGTTAGCCCGCTTTCTTGAGCTGGACCTTCGCCGCCGTCCGGATCTGGCCGCGCAGATAGTCCAGCGCCTGTTCCAGTTGGCGGTCCTTGAACTCCGGCTTGGCTTCCTTCGGTGGCACGTCGCGCCGCGGGATGATCTCCGCGTCGCGCTGATGCCGCCACAGCTCGTCCCTTTCCTTGGGGCTGAGTTTCAAGAGATACCCCTTGTCGGGCGTGACGCCCCAGTCATCTTCCTCGCGGCCCTGGGTGCTGGATTTGTTCAGGTTCTTGCCGCTCGGCCGCCAGAACGAAGCCGTCGTCAGCTTCAGCTCGCCGCCCTCAAACGGCTGGATATTCTGTACGCTGCCCTTGCCATAGCTGCGTTCGCCCATGATGAGGGACCGCTTATGGTCCTGCAAGCAGGCCGCCACGATCTCGCTCCCGCTGGCACTCATGCCGTTGACGAGGCAGACCATCGGGAAGTCGAGGTAAGCGCCCTCCGTCCCGCCCGGATAGCTCACTTCGCGGCCCACCCGGGGCCGAATGGACACGATGATGCCGTCCGGGATGAACATATCGGAAATCTCGACGGCACTGGTGAGCAGCCCGCCCGGATTGAAGCGCAAATCCAGGATAAGGCCCTTGATGCCTTCCTTTTCCTTCTTCAAGCGAGTCAGCACACGCGCCAGATCGCGCGACGTGTTCCGGGCAAAGCCGGTCAAGCGGACATAGGCGATCTTGTTGGCAGGATCCACATAATAGTTCCAATCGTCGTCATCCTTGCGTTGGCTCCCAAGCACCGATTCCACTTCGATCATGTCGCGCGTGAGCTCGAATTGCAATGGCTGGTCGGTACCCTCGCGCTCGACCGTCAACTTGACCTTGGTCCCCGGCTTGCCCAGGATTTTCTTGACCGCGTCGCTGGTCGGCAGCCCCTTCGTGGAAATCACCTCGGGCGGATTGAGGGGCTTGCCATTGCTGTCCACGGGCCGCGTAATCGTCGTGATAATGTCGCCGGCCTTGAGGCCTTCCTTGTAGGCGGGGCTGCCCCTGATCGGGGTGATTACTTGCAGCATTTCGCGGGAATTGTTGTTGTTGATCTGGATGCCGATCCCCGCGAAGCGGCCTTGGGTCTCCTGCTGGAACTTCAGGACCATCTCCGGGTCGATGTACGTGGTGTACGGATCCAGCGGACTGAGCATGCGCTGCAAGGCATGGTCCAGGTCCTTGTGGCTGTCCAGGTCTTCCCGTTGCCCCAGTCGTTCGCGAATATCGGTCAGGAACGTCGTTAGCTCCTGCTCCGTCATGCTCTTGGCCTTGTCGAGCCGCTCGCGAATATCGGTGGGGATTTTCTCGTCAATGCTGCGGTACGGGCCGCGGATGGCGTTAGCCACCATCTCGCCCTGCTTGACCTCCTTGACATAGCCTTCGCGGATAATCTGCGTGGCCTGAATCACCTTGGAGGCAAACGCTCGGGCGGTCTCCCGTTTCAGCTTCAAACCGGCCTGAAGGGTCGCCCGGCTCTTGTTGAAGTCTTCCACCGCGAGCGTGCCATCGACCAGTTGCTGGTAGTTGCGCCGCAAATCCTGATACGTCTTCAACTTCGGCATCCGGCCAAGCAGGTTCTGCCCTTCTTCGGCCAATTCCTTGGAGATCTTGGCGTCCTTGGCCAGGGTGTCGAGCTTTTCCAAGCGCTCCTTCACCTTCGCCGTAACAGCTGGGTTGTGGGTCAACACAAAGTTGCTGGATTGCCCGCCCAGCACGGAAGGCATAAGTCGAATGCGCTCGTCATCCGCCTTTACCAGCTCGCGTAGCTGGTGCTGCATCTCCTTCTCGAGGTACTCCGTCAGTTCATCCGTGGTGACCACGCCATCGGGCTCATACCCTTCCTTGTCGGCCGCGCCCTTGAGTCCATCGAGCACCGTTTGGATGAAGAGATCGTGCTCCTTCAGATCGACGGTCGGCCGATAGCCGCTCGTCGCCCAATAGACGATGCGTCCCGAGGGCGGATTTTCGTCGTCATGGCCCAGGAACACCTTGGCCAGGCTCGACACGGTCGGTTCAGGAACCGACTCCTTGCCGCTGTCGTAGCCCTTGAAATTCACATCCATGAAGACACAAAAATGCTGGCTCTTAAGCTTCTCCAGTTCGTGCTCGATCTCGCTGGCGCCCACGGCATTCTTGGCGCGGTCGGCGAAGGTGCTGTCGCTGCCGAAAATGCAGCACTTTTCCCCCAGCGGCCCGCCTTGCGCCACAAACGCGAACACCACCAGGTCGTCTCGCCCCGCATTGCTGACAGCCCAGTGAACGGCTTTGACGATGTTATCGTGGGTAGCGGGCTGGCTGGACCGCTGGGCATCGGGAGTGCCGAGCAAGAGCTTGACGTGGTCCGCGTCCACTCCCAGGTACTCTTTGTCCGTGAACACGTCATAGAGTGCTTTGGCATCCGCCTCCGCGTGCTGCCGCGGTTTGATCTGCTGGTCGGCGTATTCGCCCACCCCCACCAGCACGATAAACGAACGAGGACTTGCGTCAGCGGCCCGCAGCGGCAGGGCGGTTAGCACCGTCATCACCAGGCTGGCCAGCAGACCCCGGAAGAGAACCTTGGTCATGAAAATCGATCCTTTCGACACAGCGGCGGGAGAGGCCTTGACGGGCAGGTCCCATACCTCTTCCCATTCCTACAGAGACGATTCACCGCAGAGACATCGGCCCCGGCAGGTTCAATCCACGGGCTCGCGGCAAGGACTGGGACAGGACCGCGATACCTCCCGTCGACTGCAATAACTACTCTTCTACATTGTTACCACCATTGCAAGGCAGTCAACCCATTTTCCAACATGCCCTCGATACAGACGATCAGGCTTGCCACTCTTAACGACCCGCTTTTCGACAATGGAGTGCTAACGGCGTGCCATTCGGTTCAAGATTCCCAGGCCCCGATCGATGGTCCGGTCGGCGGCGGCGAAGCTCAGGCGGAAATGGCTGTCGCGCCGGCTGAAGACGTTGCCCGGGATCATGAGCAAGTTGTTGCGGATTGCCTCGGCCACGAATTCGGTCGCCGTTCCCCAGGGAGCCTGGGCAAACAGATAAAACGCCCCGCCCGGCTTAATCATCTCAAACCGTTCGCGCAAGCCCTCGTACAGCCGATCGCGCTTGTTACGGTAGTCCGCGACAATGCCCGAGACATCATAGTCCCACGCCGCCACGCCGGCGTGCTGCACTATGCTCGGGGCACAGACGAAGCTAAACTGCTGGAGCTTGATCATCTCCTCGATCAGCCGTCTTGGGCCGTGGGCGTAGCCGAGCCGCCAACCTGTCATCCCGTAGGCCTTGCTGAAGCCATCGAAGACGACCACGTCCTCATTGAACTCGGCCGGGCTGCAAAACGGACTGTCGTAGCAAAAGACCCGGTACACTTCGTCGCTGAGCAGTAAAATGCGCCGCTCGCGCGCCAATTCGGCCAGACCGTGCAGGCTGTCGCGCGACAACACCACTCCCGACGGGTTGGCCGGGCTGTTGACGAGGATCGCCTTGGTGCGCGGCGACAAGGCAGCGCGGACCTTGGCCAGATCGATGCGAAAATCGGGATACGTGTCCACATATACGGTCGTGCCCCCAACTAGCGTGACCAGGTGGGGATACAGCACGAAGTACGGATCGAAGACGATGACTTCATCGCCGGG
>JBGQLF010000196.1:0-10612 GCA_041499985.1 Gemmataceae bacterium | reverse complement strand
GGCGGCAAGTTTTCAACTTGCCGGTGAGCCTCGGCAAGTTGCAAACTTGCCGCCACAATGTTGTTACCCAGAACACAGCTGGACCAGTACTAGAAGCCAACACGTTGCGGCAAGGAGTTTTCCGTGAAACGCACGCTGGCGCGAGCCGTCTTTGGCCTGTCGGTATTCCTGGTGCTCGGTTGTAGCCCCAGCGCGGTCCGACCAGGCAAGCTGAATGTCGGCGGGGCCACGTTTGTCTATCCCATCATGGATAAGTGGGCCAGCATCTACGAAAAAGCGATAGGGGTCCAGGTCAACTACAATTCGATCGGCTCCGGCGGTGGCATCCAGCAGATGACGGCCAAGACGTTCGATTTCGGCTGCTCCGATGTCCCAATGAATGAAGAACAGCTGCACAAAGCTCGCCAAGGCGGCGGCGACGTGGTGCACATCCCGTTGGTCCTCGGAGCCGTGGTGCCGGCTTACAATCTCCCCGGCGTGGAGCAGCCACTTCGGTTCACGGGGCCGGTCCTGGCCGACATCTTCCTGGGTAACATCCACAAATGGAACGATCCGGCCTTGCAGGAACTCAACTCGGGAGTGCCGTTGCCCGATCAGAACATCGCCATCGTACACCGCTCCGACGGAAGTGGGACCACCCATATCTGGGTCGAATACCTGGCGAAGGTCAGCCCCGCCTGGAAGAAGAAGGTGGGTGTGGGGACGTCGGTCAACTGGCCCGTCGGGGTCGGCCAGAAGGGCAATGAAGGAGTCACTCGGCACATCGGGCAAACGCCGGGGGCCATTGGCTACATCGAGCTGATCTATGCCCTGAGCAACCAGATCAAGTATGGCGCGGTCAAGAACGCGGCGGGGCAGTTCATCGTGGCCGATTTGGTGAGTGTGACCGCGGCAGCCGAGAGCGTCTTGGCCACGATCCCGGATGATCTGCGGTACTCGCTGACCGAGGTGCCCGGTAGGGACTCCTATCCCATCAGCGGCACCAACTGGGCGATCGTGTACCTGAAGCCGCCCTCGGGTAAAGGCCAACTCATTGTGGACTTCCTGCGCTGGGCCACGCATGAAGGACAGCAGTACACGGAATCCTTACACTACGCTCGGCTGCCCAAAGGCCTCGTCGAACGGCTGGAAAAGAAGCTTGACCTGATTCAGGTGGAGTGAGTCAACCTGGCACCACTTAGGCAAGATCAAGGGACCTGTTGTCGGATCGTAGCCACAAGCGTCCTCGCTTGTGGGCTTGGACCAGCCCACAAGCGAGGACGCTTGTGGCTGCGCTGAATAACGCGTCGTTTGTCCTCGCATTAGGAACGATTAAGGAGGCGGGAGGAAAGATGAAGGAGGAAGCAAGTCCAGACTTCCGTTCAGCCCCCTTTCCTCCTTCATCATTCATGAGGTGGGGCGCCTGGGTTGGCGCCAGCAACTGGAGAGATCGACTGTTTCGCGGCGTGTGCGCCCTGGCGGCAATGTCCGTACTCGTCCTGGCCGGGCTGCTGGTCCTGGTCCTGATCGGGCGTTCGTGGGAAGCCATCGGCACGATCGGCCTCCGCTTCCTTACGCGGACCACGTGGGATCCCGAAGAGACCCACCGCCAGTTTGGAGCGCTGGCCTTCGTTTACGGCACGCTGGCGACCTCCGCTTTGGCAATGCTTATCGCGGTTCCTCTCGGTGTCGGAACGGCAGCGTTCCTCGCCGAGATCGCGCCGCGCTGGTTGCAGCGTGCGGTCTCGTTCCTGGTCGAGATGCTGGCGGCCATCCCCAGTGTGGTGTACGGCTTCTGGGGCATCTACGTGCTGGCTCCCCACTTGCAGGCGCTGACCACCTGGCTCGGCGGTCCCAACACGGGTGGCTTCGGCATTTTCCCCGCCGGGATCATCCTGTCGATCATGATCGTCCCGTACGTGACCGCCATCTCCTACGATGTCTGCCAGGCCGTGCCGCATTCGCAACGCGAGGCGGCCCTGGCCCTGGGCGCGACGCGCTGGCAGATGATCGCATCGGCGGTCCTGCCCTATGCTGGGCCGGGGATCCTGGGCGCCAGCTTCCTGGCCCTGGGGCGGGCCCTCGGCGAGACCATGGCGGTGACCATGCTCATTGGTAACAAGCCCGCCATCGAGTGGTCTCCTTTCGCCCTGGGGAACACCATTGCCAGCGTGATCGCCAACGAATTCACCGAAGCGACCTACGACTTGTACCTTTCCGCGCTGACCGAGCTGGCTCTGGTGCTGCTGCTGGTTACCGTGGTGGTCAATTTCCTCGCTCGCCTCCTGATCCGGCGCGTCGGCCGAGTGCGGAGACAAGCAGACAAGGAGACAAGGAGACAAGGAGCTAGAGACAGGAATCACAAGGAGTGCGGTTCAGGACAAGCGCCATCTCCTTGTCTCCTTGTCTCCTCTAGCCCCGGCACGCTGGATCAATCGGCTGATGACGGGCGTGCTCGGCTGCTGCGTGATCGCCACCGTCGTACCGCTCTTCTTCATCCTGGGCTATTTGCTCTACCGCGGCTTTGGCGCGCTGAGTTGGGAATTATTCACCATCTTGCCCAAAGCGGTGGGTGAAGCCGGAGGCGGCATGGCGCACGCACTCGTCGGCAGCGCCATGCTCGTCGGCCTGGCGACGTTGTTTGCCGTGCCGCTCGGTCTGCTTGCCGCCATTTACCTGGCAGAATACCAGAACGACCGTCTGGCCCGGAGCGTGCGCTTCGTCGGCGAACTGCTGGCCGGCGTGCCTTCCATTGTCATCGGTATCTTCGCCTACAACTTGCTCGTCAAGCCGATGGGCCATTTCTCCGGCTGGGCCGGTGCCTTTGCCCTGGGCGTCATGATGATTCCGATCGTCCTGCGCGCCTCGGAGGAGTCGTTGAAATTGGTGCCGCAGTCGATCCGCAATGCCAGCTATGCCCTCGGAGCGACCCAATGGCAGACCGTGGGGCGGGTAATCGTCCCAGCGGCGTTGCCGGCCATCCTCACGGGCGTGTTCCTGGCCATCGCCCGGATCAGCGGCGAGACCGCGCCTTTGTTGTTGACGGCCTCCAGCAACCGCTTCTTTCCGACATCGCCGAATGACTTCACGCCCTCGATTCCGGTGTTCATCTTCACCTACGCGGTCAGTCCCTTCCCGGATTGGCACCGCCAGGCCTGGGCGGCCGCCCTCGTTCTCCTGGTGGTCATCATGCTGCTGAATTTCGGCATCCGCTTCCTGACCGGCAAGCGCCTGGTCTCCGCCAGCCGTGCCGATTAAAACAAGGGGATGGTTCCAATGGCGGTTCTGGGTGGCACGCCCTGAGTCTTCGAAGGGCGTGGTTACCGCACCGCCACGCCCTTCGAAGACTCAGGGCGTGCCACCCCAGTTTGAAGTATGCCAAGAGAAAGACGAAGGAGCAATCCAACGCCTCCCGCCTTCTGAAGGTGCTTGCATGTGGCATTCGCGGATGCTCTGGCGCCTGTTCGGCAGCTACGGCATCCTGCTGCTGTCCTCGATCAGCGTGCTCGGTATGGTAATCGTTGCCCGTGTCGAGCAGCAGCAGTTGCGGCTGATCGAAGAGAGTTTGCGAACCCGGGCTCAGCTGATTGCGGAGGCTGTACACGCACGGTCCCACGATGGACCGGCCCCGCGGCAACCGTGGATCAGGGACCTTGGCCAGGCGATCGCTACGCGCATCACGCTCCTCGACGAGGCCGGCCGGGTACTCGCCGATTCCGAGGAGGAGCCCGCGCGCATGGAGAACCACGCCGACCGGCCCGAGGTGCGCGGAGCCCGGACGGGTCAGGTCGGCACCGCCACGCGCGCCAGCAGCACACTTGGCCGGCGAATGATGTACCTCGCGCTGCGGACGGACCGTGCCGCCGAGGGCGTGGCGTACGTGCGCGTGGCCCTGCCCGTGGAACGCGTCCAGGAACAGATGGCGGGGCTGAGCCGAATTGTCTGGACCGTGGTGGCCGGCACCGGGGCCGCGGTCATGGCACTGGCGTTCTGGTGGGCCCGGCGCGTCGCCCAGCCGATCCAAGAACTCACCCATGGGGCCGTCCGCATTGCCGCGGGCGACTATGGTCATCGGGTTTATGCGGTTGGCCAGGAAGAGGTGGGCACGCTGGCTCGAACCTTCAACCACATGAGCGAGCGACTGGCGGCCCAGTTCGCGCAGCTGGAGGAGGATCGACAACAGCTCCGGACCATTCTTAGCGGCATGGTCGAAGGTGTCGTCGCCCTCGACGCGGAGCAGCGCATCCTGTTCGCCAATGAACGAGCCGCTCAGCTCCTGGAGCTTCCTACCTCGGCAAGGCCCGGGCGCAAGTTGTGGGAAGTGGTCCGCCGCCGGGCACTTCAGGACGTGGTGCGCCGGGCCCTGGCTGGCTCGGAGCCGGTCCAGGAGGAACTGACCTGGGATGGCGCCGCATCCCGGAGCCTCACGGTCCACGCGGCAACGCTGCCCGGAGCACCACCCCGCGGAGTGGTGCTGGTCCTGCACGACACGAGCGAGCTGCGCCGCCTGGAACGGCTCCGGCAGGAATTCGTCGCCAATGTCTCGCACGAGTTGAAGACACCGCTGTCCGTCATGAAGGTCTGTGTGGAAACGCTGCTGGACGGGGCGGCCGAGGATCCGCAGCACCGGACGACCTTCCTGGAACAGATTGGGGAGCAGGCCGACCGCTTACACAACCTCATCCTCGACTTGCTCAGCCTGGCACGCATCGAATCGGGCGCGGAGGCGTTTGATCTCGAAGCCGTATCCTTGGAGCCGATCGTTCAGGCCTGCCTGGAACGCTATCGCGCCCGCGCGGAGGCGAAGCAGCAGCGGCTGGAAGCGGTATCCTCGGAGCCGGCAGTAGCGAGTCGTGGCGAGCACCTTCCCCTCCAACCCACAGTCCTTGGGACAAAGGACCCCGAACTCAGTTCGGCCGTTGCCTGGGCTGATGCGGAGGCCCTGAGCCAGATCCTGGATAACCTGGTCGATAACGCCCTCAAATACACGCCGGCAGGCGGGAGCATTTGCGTGCGCTGGCAGACCGACCACGACTCCGTTTACCTGGAGGTAGAAGACACGGGTATCGGCATCCCGGAACAGGACTTGCCGCGCATCTTTGAGCGCTTTTACCGTGTGGACAAGGCCCGCGCGCGCGAACTGGGGGGCACGGGACTGGGACTGTCGATTGTCAAACATCTGGCGCAGGCGATGCACGGCAGCGTCAGCGCCAGCAGCCGGGTCGGCCAAGGAACTACCTTCACCGTTCGCCTGCCGCGCGCCTCGGCTGCCTGATCTTCGTCCGAACTTCATGGAATCTACACAATGGCTCATTAGAATGCCTGCGGCAGAGGTTGCCGCCTGTGGATGACTCGACAACGGGGCGCTTCTCCGATACCGGGCAGGCAGCCATTTGCCGCTCGCCGCGAGGTGATCCTTTGTCCACACTGTCGTATTCCGCCATCATTTCGGAACGCAGTCTGCAAGGGCGCGAACCGCACGATTTGAAGCGCGTTCATCCCAAGTTCGAGATCCGTGCCCTCGCGTTCTGGTACGGCGCCAACCAGGCCCTGTTCGATATCTCGCTGGTGATCCCACGTTGTAGCGTGGTGGCCCTGATCGGGCCCTCGGGTTGCGGCAAATCGACGTTTCTCCGCTGCCTCAACCGCATGAATGACCTGATCGAGGGTACGCGGCACAGCGGCGAGGTGTTCCTCGATGGCGTGGAGATTCACGGCCGCAGTGTCAGCCTCGTGCACTTGCGCCGCCGCGTCGGCATGGTCTTTCAGAAGTCGAATCCGTTTCCGAAGTCGATTTTCGACAATGTGGCCTTTGGACCGCGCCTGGCAGGTCTGAGAAACCGGGCCCGGCTCTATGAGATTGCCGAGCGCAGTCTGCGGCGCGCGGCCCTGTGGGACGAGGTCAAGGATCGGCTCAATGATTCCGCCCTGAACCTGTCTGGCGGCCAGCAGCAGCGGTTGTGTATCGCGCGCGCACTGGCCACGGATCCGGAAGTCTTGCTTCTGGATGAGCCGGCCTCGGCGCTGGACCCCGCCTCGACGGCGCGGATCGAAGATCTGATCTTCGAGCTCAAACGCGATTATACGATTGTCATTGTGACGCATAACATGCAGCAGGCCGCGCGCGTTTCCGATCTGACCGCCTTCTTCTACCAGGGCCGGATGATCGAAACCGGTCCGACGGACCAGATGTACACCCGGCCGCAGATTAAACAGACGGAGGACTACATCACCGGACGGTTTGGTTAAGAAGCAGTTTCAAAAAGGTGTCTGGAACCGTGATTTTAGGGTTCCAGACACCTTTTTGAAACAGCTTCTAATCTCGAAGTCGCTGGCGAGCCGTTTGAAGATACTTTTATGTCAAAACATTTAGAGCGTGATCTGGACAACTTGCAGCGCGACATCCTGGGGATGGCGGCCTCGGTGGAGGAGGCGATCCACAAGGCGATCCGGGCGTTGCAAAAGCGCGAGAGCGGCCTGGCCGAACAGGTGATCGACGGCGATAGCGAAATCGATCAGGACGAAAACCAGGTCGAGGAAGAATGCCTCAAAATCCTGGCTTTGCACCAACCGGTGGCGGTGGACCTGCGCCGCATCACCGCCGCGCTCAAAATCAACACCGACCTGGAGCGCATGGCCGACCTCGCGGAGGACATCGCCGAGCGCGCCCTCCAGCTGTCTCGGCTGCCGTTGATCCCGATCCCCGAGAAGCTCCAGCGCATGACAGACCTGACCACGGCGATGGTCCGCCAGAGCCTTGACGCCTTCGTGAACCTGGATGTTCGCCTGGCGCGGTTGGTCTGCCGGCTCGACGATGAAGTAGACCGCTACAACTACGACATCATTGAAGACCTGGTACAACTGATGCAGGGATCTCCCGAGATGGTCCAGCCAGGACTGTCGTTGTTCTCCGCCACACGCCATCTGGAGCGGATTGCCGATCACGCGACCAACATCGCCGAGGATGTTATCTACTTGGTGGAAGGCGAGATTGTCCGCCACCGTCCTGCGGCCATGACCACAGAAGGTTGAGGACGCCGAGGGAGGTGCTATGTTGTCGGCTGTTACCATGAAGCTCGCTGCTCCCATGTCCCAGACGCGTATCTTGATTATCGAGGACGAGCGGGCCCTGACGGACGCGCTCACGTACAACCTCGAGCGTGAGGGGTATGAAGTCCTGGTGGCCCATGACGGGCAGGAGGGTCTGCGCAAAGCCCAAACCCTTTTGCCGGACCTGATCATCCTCGACTTGATGTTGCCGACCTTGAGCGGTCTGGATGTCTGCCGGGAGGTGCGCAGCGGCGAGCGGACGCGCGAGATTCCGATTGTGATGCTCACGGCGAGAGCGGAAGAGACCGATCAAGTCGTGGGCTTCTCGCTCGGAGCCGACGACTACGTGACCAAGCCTTTCAGCGTCAAGGTACTGTTGCAGCGGATCAAGGCGCTCCAGCGCCGACGCGAGGCCGGCGCCGACGCGACCGATGTCGTCGAGCACCTGGGCGTTCGTCTCGACCGCCTCCGACACCGGGCGTTGGTCAAGGGCAAGGACATGGACTTGACGCCCACCGAATTCAAGCTGCTCGAATGTTTGTTGCGCCAGCCCGGGCGTGCCTTCTCGCGGCCGCAGCTCATGGATGCAGCCATCGGCGGAGGCTCGATCGTGCTCGAGCGCACTATCGACGTGCATGTCAAGTCGCTGCGGCGTAAGATGGGGCCCGCGGCCGCACTGGTCGAAACCGTACGCGGCGTCGGCTACCGCTTCCGGGAAGGCCCGCCGACGTGACCTGGCACACCCTGCTCCACGACCCCCTGCTGCAACAGGATCCGGTTTCCTTTTGAAATGCCACGTCGCGTCGGTTATAAGTTTAGCCGCGAGCCTCGGGCGAGCGCGGAGTTCGCGCTCGCCCGAGTACTCAGGGCTAAACAGTCAGGACCTGCCATGAACAGCCTCAAAGCGATGCTCCAGGAGAAGCGTGTGCTGGTCGGCGTGACCACGCAGCAGGTGACCACCACCTGGTTGGCCAAGCTCTGGCAGCATAGCGGGGCCGACTTCGTGTATGTGGAATACGAGCACGGCTTCATGAACGAGGCGGACCTGGCCAACTTCGTGCTGGCCTGCCGAGCCAACGGCCTGCCGGTGGTGGCCAAGGTGCCGGAATGCTCGCGGACACACGTGGCCAAGCTGTTGGAGTGCGGCGTCATCGGCATCCAGCTCCCCTGGACCGAATCGCGCGAACAGATCGATCGGCTGGTGAGCTACGTCAAGTTTCCGCCGCTGGGCATTCGCGCGGCGGCGGTGGGCATGGGCAACTGCGATTACAATTTGCAGACCACCGGGCGTGAGCTGATCGAGGTGGGCAATCGCGAAACCGTTGTGTTGGCCCATGTCGAGACGCGCCAGGGCATCCAGAATCTGGACGCCATTCTCGCCAACCCGCACGTGGATATCCTGTTCCTCGGGATGTACGACCTGTCCATCAGCTACGGCCAGCCCGGCGATTTCCGTCACCCCGACGTGGTGGCGGCGGTCGAGACCGCTCTGGCCGCCGCACGGCGCCATGGCAAAACGGCTGGCATGTACGTGCCCGACGCGCGCGCTGCCGAGCCGTGGGTCGCCAAGGGCATGCGCTTTTTCGAGACCGCCAGCGAGGTGGACCTGATCGATGGCGGCGCCCGCCAATTGGTGAAGCAGTTCCGCCAGCTCGCCGGGCGACAATGAGACAGCCACAACGCGATGCCATGAAATGAGACTATTTGCTATTCTGCCGGTCGCCCTTCTCCTCCTTCCCGGGGAGCTGCTCGCCGCGGATCCGGTCGATTATGTGCGTGACATCAAGCCGATCCTGGCCAAGAACTGTTACGCTTGCCACGGGGCTGACAAGCAGCGTTCGGGCCTTCGCCTCGACACCGCCGCGGCAGCCATAACGGGCGGGAACTCCGGCCCGGCGATCGTCCCCGGCAACAGCAGCGCGAGCCGACTCTTCAAGGCAGTTACCGGTACCGACGATGTCAAGCGGATGCCGCCTGCGGAGCCGCGGCTGACGACTGGGCAAATCACTCTCTTGCAAGCCTGGATCGACCAGGGAGCCCAGGCGCCGGCCCACGAGGTAGCCGAACGTCCGGCCAACGGAACAAGCACACACTGGGCTTTCCGAGCCCCTGTGCGATCTCTAGAGCCGGCCGTCCAGAACGCGCCCTGGGTCCGGAACGCCATCGATCGCTTCATCCTTGCCCGCCTCGAGAAGGAGGGCCTCACACCATCTCCCGAGGCGGAGCGTTGGACTCTGATCCGCCGGCTGAGCCTTGATCTGCTTGGCTTGACCCCGTCGCTTGGAGAGGTGGAGGCATTCGTTGCTGATGCGCGCCCCGATGCCTATGAACGGCTGGTTGATCGCCTGCTGCAATCCCCCCACTACGGCGAGCGCTGGGGCCGGCACTGGCTCGACCTGGCTCGCTATGCCGATTCCAACGGCTTCAACATCGATGCACCGCGCCCGATCTGGAAATACCGCGATTGGGTGATCCACGCTCTGAACCACGACATGCCGTTCGACCAATTCACGATCGAACAGATAGCCGGCGACCTGCTGCCCAACGCCACGATCGAACAAAAAATCGCGACCGGCTTCCACCGCAATACCCTCCTCAATCAAGAAGGCGGCATCGACCTGGAGCAGTTCCGCATCGAATCGGTGGTGGACCGGTTGAACACGACGGGAGCGGTCTTTCTCGGTCTGACGCTTGGCTGCGCCCAGTGCCACGATCACAAGTACGACCCGATCTCGCAGCGTGAGTATTATCAGCTGTTTGCGTTTCTCAACAACGCCGACGAGCCGGCTCTGGAACTGCCGACACCGGAACAGCTGGGGCGGCGCGAGCAGTTACGGTCTCGCGTGGGCGAGCTGGAAAAGCAGGTAAAGGTTCTCGACACGACCACCGCCGAGAAACTGCTCGCTTGGGAAAAACATCTGGCGCCCGAGGACAAAGCCAAGCTGCCCGGTCGGATCCAGGCGATCCTGGCCTTGCCGGACAACGGCCGCACGGCCATCCAACAGGAGATGCTCGTTGCAGCATTCCGCAAGATGGACCAGGTCCGGCATGTCGCGGCCGGGCTGGGCGATCCGCTCTCTTACCTCGCTGTGGCGCACCTGGGAGCTTTGCTGGCCCGGACTCAACTAGAAAAGCTGAGGGATAGCTTGAAGAAGACGGAGACCGACGTTGTCACCACCCTGGTCATGGAAGAACGGAAAACACCACGGCAGACTTATGTCCACCTTGGTGGTGACTTCCTGCGCAAGGGCGCTGTGGTCTCGCCCAGTGTGCCGGCCGTGTTGCCTCCATTGTCGCCGACGCGCTCGCCGACCCGAGCTGACCGCCGCGATCTGGCCCAGTGGCTGGTCGATCCGCGCAATCCGCTACCGGCCCGCGTGATCGTGAACCGCCTCTGGCAGGCGTACTTCGGCCTCGGGTTGGTCGAGACCGAGAACGATTTCGGCACGCAGGGCACACCGCCGACGCATCCGGAGCTGCTGGATTGGCTGGCACTCGAATTCATGACTCGCAATTGGAGCCTGAAGGCGATGCACCGATTGATCGTGACCTCGGCGACCTACCGCCAGGCGTCGCGCAACAG
>JBGQLF010000195.1:0-10613 GCA_041499985.1 Gemmataceae bacterium | reverse complement strand
GCCCGCACCATTCGCATCCCGACCCACCTCATCCCGATCCTGAACAAGCTGCGCCGGGCTGCCAAGCGGTTGCTCCATGAAATGGAGCGGGCGCCGACGGTCGAGGAGACGGCCCAGGCCGCGGGCATCCCCGTTGAGGATGCCGCTCCCTTGCTCCGGGTCAGCCAAGAGCCGATCAGCCTTGACGGACCCACCGGCGCTGGTGGCGAGACCAGCTTGGCCGGTGATCTCCTCGCGGACAACGCCGCGGCATCGCCGGTGCAGGCCGCGGCTCAAGAGATGCTCAAGGAGAAAATCCAGGAGGTGCTCAAGACCCTGACTTCCCGGGAGCGTGAGATTATTAAGCTACGCTACGGCTTATGCGACGGCTACACCTACACACTGGAGGAGTTGGGGCGCCTCTTCGAGGTGACGCGGGAGCGCGTCCGCCAGATCGAAGCCAAGGCCATGAACAAGCTCCAGCTACCGCAGCGCAGGCGCCAGCTGGAAGGGTTCCTGGAAGAAGTGCCGCACCGCTGACTTGACCACCGTTGGTTCTGTGGAGCCGGCGCTTCTCGGAAAACATTCACGGTCGGTGATAGGATTGTGCCTTCCATCTTGGAAGGCACAATCCTATCTCGGAACAGAGAGGGAGGCTCGTCATGCACTCTCGAACGCGTCGTCGGCAAAGCCATGCAAGGTTTCCCTATAGGCGTGCGCCGGTCGGCACCGATGGTGTGCTGCCCTATGGCGCGGTTCCCACCTGGGCGATGATTGCACGCCGTGCCTATGCCAGGTGGGTGGTGCGTGGCTGCCCCGTGGGTACGGCGGAACAGGATTGGCTCGAGGCCGAAACAGAACTGAAGGGCGAGCTGAGCCGAGGCCAGTGGGGCTGATGCCCCGTTGTGTCAGCTCCCACTCTTCTAGACTTGCCCGCTTGTGCATGCCACTACAGGGTCTCCTGTTTTGCGGCCAGCTGCTGTGGCTATGCAGGCGGGCCAGGCGCGGCTAAAAGAGCTTCGGTTTTCTTCAGGAATCGGAACAGAGGAGAGACAAGGATGTTTCGTCCCAAACTGTGGTCCAGTCTGCGCACCTACAACAAGCAGCAGTTCCTGGCAGATCTCACCGCGGGTTGCGTCGTCGGAATCGTCGCTTTACCGCTCGCCATGGCGTTTGCGATCGCCTCCGGGGTCTCCCCAGAGAAAGGCCTGTATACGGCCATCGTCGCAGGGTTTCTCATCTCGGCGCTGGGAGGTAGCCGGGTGCAAATCGGTGGTCCAACCGGGGCGTTTGTCGTCCTCGTCTACGACATCGTCCAGCGGCACGGCTTGGACGGGCTTGCCCTGTGCACTTTCCTGGCCGGCGGCATCCTCCTGGTTATGGGCCTCGTCCGCCTGGGAGGGGCGATTAAGTACATCCCCTATCCGGTAATCACCGGCTTTACCAGCGGCATCGCCGTGATCATCTTCTCCTGCCAGATCAAAGACCTCCTCGGACTGACCACGGGTCCCCTGCCGGGAGAGGTATTCGGCAAGTGGACGGCCTACGTGGAGAACATCCAGACGATCAATTGGGCCGCGGTGGCGCTCTCCGTCCTTTGTATCGCGCTCATCGCCGTTCTCCGACGCAAGTTTCCCAGAATCCCCGCCGCCCTAGTTGTAATGGTCCTCGCTACCGCCATGGTGCACCTGGGTGGGCTCCAGGTGGAAACGATCGGCACGCGCTTCGGCGGCATCCCCGCGAGCTTACCCCGTCCCGAGCTGCCGACCTTCTCTCTGGAACGGGTCAAGGAACTGTTGAGCCCAGCGCTGACGGTCGCTTTGCTGGCGGCCATCGAATCCCTACTGTCTGCGGTCGTGGCGGACGGCATGATCGGCGGCCGGCACCGTACCAACACTGAACTCATCGCGCAGGGGATCGCCAACTTGTGCAGCCCCCTGTTCGGCGGCATCCCGGCGACGGGCGCCATCGCGCGCACAGCCACCAACGTCAAGAACGGCGCCCGCACCCCCGTGGCTGGCGTGGTGCATGCGTTGACCTTGCTTCTGCTCATGCTCGTGTTCGGACGCTGGGCCAGCCTCGTGCCGATGTGCGCGCTCGCGGCCATCCTGGTCGTCGTGGCCTACCATATGAGCGAGTGGCATGCCTTCCGGGCCTTGCTCCGAGCTCCTCGCAGCGATGTGGCCGTCCTGTTGGCTACCTTCATTCTCACGGTCGTTTTTGACCTGTCCCTGGCCGTGCAAGCCGGCGTTGTCCTGGCCGCCTTCCTGTACGTCAAGCGCATGGCCGATCTGACCAAGGTCGGCCGGCCGGGGCGCCTGGCCCAGCACGGCCACTCAGCCGGCGAAGACGAGTTAGACCGTGATCCCGGAGCGATCAGTAAGCGCAACGTACCGCGTGAGGTGGAGGTGTTTGAAGTCCACGGTCCCTTCTGTTTCGGCTCGGCCGACAAGCTCCGCAGCATCCTGCCCATCGTGAGCCAAACGCCCAAGGTGATGATTCTCCGTCTGCGTCACGTCCCGGCCATTGACGCCACGGGCCTGCACGCCCTGGCCGAGTTTCACAAGGAATGCGTCGCCCAGGGAACCCGTCTCATCCTCTCCGGTGTGCAGCCGCGCGTGCTGCGGACACTGCGGCGGGCACACGAGAGCGAAGTGATCGGCCAGGAGAACATTGTGGGCAACATCGACCAGGCCCTGGAGCGTGCCCGCACTATCCTGGGCCTCCCGTCCCAGCAAGCCACGGAGAGCATCCCTGGCGGCGAGCAAGGGATGCCGGCTGCCTGATCAAGGAAGAAGACGGTTACGGACCGAAGGAAAGTGCTCGAACACTTGCGTCTCACACTCGGCCTCGAATGGAGATCCTAGCCAACGACATGATCCGGTTGCGGGTGCCTGCTATTTCCTGGCTCGAGAAGAGGGAAGGAAGCCGAACGGTTTCCCGCGAACCGCCCTCAGGGGCGTGATTCATTGCGTTATACCGTAGCCAGTCGGGTTCTGCCCTGTGGGTTAGGATTCCGATCCTGATGTCAGGATCGGAATCCTAACCCACAGGGCAGAACTCCAACAGCGGGACTATACGTTTCCCCCCTCGGGTCCTGGAAATGCATTGGGCCGGCAATCCAACGCAACGCAATTCATGCTGCCCTTTCTTTCCCCCCCCGCCTCGGTCGGCACGAGCTGCCAGGTTTGGTGGTCAAATCCGCACACAGCCTGTCCCCCTGCCGCACACCAGGTTGCTCCCAGCAAGGGCCTTAAGAAACTGTTTCAAAAAGGAGGCTTGCCCTTCTTTTTCCGATGGCGGACGTACCGGCTCCGCGCCTGCTGGGCCGGGAGTCCGGAAGTCTGGCTGACCGGGTTGATTCTGCCGGAGAGGAAGCGATAATACAAAAGGAAGCGGCCTCGGGCGCGCCCCCCTGAGCCACTTTCTTAATCGATCGCGGTTGTGAGCGGACCTCAATGGTGCGGATTGGCCTGTCCCTGTATCTGATGCTCGCGGCGGCGGCAGGCCCCTGGCTCTGCTGCTGCACGACCGAGCGCCTCGCCGCACGGTTCGCGTTCCCGACGAAGCAGTCTTCCCACAATGGCTGCTGCGGGGACCACCAAACGGCTAAAGGCTCTCAGAAGCACCGCACGCCTGAACAGAGCCCCAGCGATGAAGACCAACCGGGCTGTCCTTCCTGCCCGTGTCAGGAAGAGGGCGCCCGACTGGCGGTCCTGGCTTCCCTGGATTCCTCCGAAGTAGCCAAAGAGTTCCAGTCCCGACACATCCCCCAGGGGCTGGTGGGACTCGTGCCTCTTGTACCGACAGCACACTGTCTGTCGGCGGACGGCGACCCCGAAACGTCCGGGGAAGCCGTTCGACTGCCCTTCTTGTCCGCCCAGGACATCCTCCACGCGCTACACATCCTGCGCTGCTAACCCATCCCTGCCAGTTCGGACGAGTCGTCGCGCCCTGATGATGCGCTCGTCTCGTGCCGTCTTTTTCTACTGTTCCTGACGGTCCCAGACGGCGAACGGCCCGTGCCTCTTTCGAGGGCCTAGGGTTGCCCCGTGTCATCCCAAGAACTACGCCCTGGACGGCGATCGCTCCGGGCTACTGAGAGAGGCATAATAAGGAGGTCTCATGGCAAAGCGACGGCCACCGGCCAGAGCGCGCTGGACCAGCGCCGATGACAAGCGGATGCGTCAGTGGCGCGCTTGCGGTGTCGTCATCCTGGTCGGGGTCTTGCTGCTCGCGGGGATCTCTGTCGCCTTGAAGTTCTTCCGTGACAAGGACCATGTGCATAAGCCCGCGCCGCACCGCGGGGTCATCGTGTCCGTCGAGGCAGGGGACGACCACTACCACGTGGAGGCGGCCGTGGAGAAAGGGGGCACCCTCAAGCTCTATACCTTTGACGAGGATATGGACCGGGCACTCGAGGTGGAATCCCAGGTACTGACGGCCGAGATGAAGCGGGAAGCGGCCGGAGAGTTCACAGCGGTGGACCTAATGCCGGTGGCCCGGCCCAGCGACTCGGAGAGCAAGACTTCCCAATTCTTCGGCAAGCTGCCCCAGGGGTTGCGGGGAAACCCGCTGGTCGTCCGCATCGCCAGCATCGAGATGGGTGGCAAACGCTTCGTACTGAACTTCACGGTTCCTGCCTCCGGGCCCGGCGGGGAAGCGGACGACAACGCCCAGGACGAAGAGAAGCTGTACCTAACGGCAAGCGGTAAGTACACCGAGGCAGACATCCAGGTGAACGGCAGGCAGACGGCGTTAGCCAGGTACAAGGGGTTCCGGGCAGCTCACAACCTGAAGCCCCGGGCCAGCGAGCGGATCTGCCCGATCACGCGGATCAAGACCAACCGAGAGTTCACCTGGGCCGTCAGCGGCAGAACCTACGAGTTCTGCTGCCCGCCTTGCATCGACGAGTTCGTGCGGCGGGCCAAGGAGGAGCCGCAGACGATCAAAGGGCCTGAGGACTACGTGAAGAAGTGATGGGCGTCTCTAGAGTAGCGCCTATTTTACCTTTGAAATAGGGAAGTATGGCATGGTAACTTGACCGCGTGGTCAGCCGAGAGGTTCGGAAAATGTCTGTTGGAGGTTCAACGATGAGAACTATCTGTTCCGTGGCCCTGGCGCTCTTCGCCGCCTGTGCCCTGACCATTGGCCTTCGGGCCGACGACAAGGGGGACAAAAAGGAAGCCCCCCTCAAGGGGACGATCCTGTGCGCCAAGTGCGCGCTGAAGGAGGCCAAGACGTGCCAGACCGCCATCCAGGTGAAGGATGGTGACAAGACCGTCACGTACTACTTCGATGACAAGGGCAACAAGGAGGAGTACCACGAGCCCGTCTGTGGTGGCGAGCGCAAGGAGGGAACTGTCACCGGGACGGTGCATGAACACGACGGCAAGAAGTTCATCAAGCCGACGAAAGTCGAGTACGCCAAGAAGTAGCTCCGCAAAACGCCTGCGCCTTCCACCGCCGACAAAGGACGTGGCGGTGGAAGGATGCAGGGCTGAGGGGCCGAGGTAGAAACCAGACCTGGTGCAACGAGAGCCGCACCCATCGGGGCGAAGAGGCCCGCGGCGGTACTATCCTCAAGGTCTACGCAGAGCGTCGAGGGCTTACCAACGGCTGCTCCGGCCAAGACCGCGAGGGCCGTTGACGGAGGAAAAGAAATACCCATGCCGACCAGTGTTCCGGGCGCGTGCCCGCCAGCTCAAGCTCGGACCCGGTCGGCTGGGCTTGCCATCATCGTCAAGAGGCCCTTCGGTGGAGCAGTGGCCGATTCTTGGTCAACAGAGCGGCCGGCACGACGCCAGGGCTGCGCTCCGTTGTATGGCAGGATCGCCGGGGTCCGCTCCCGGAAGAAGGACAAGACCTTCGGGAAACTATGCGGTTCTGGACTGCGGGTGTGCGAATCCGCTCACGAACGGCGCTCTCAGCCAGATGCCTATTCTGATCCCGGCAGCCCCAAGAACACCAGCCGGCCGCTTTCCGGGGTTTCCGGCCGAAGCAGCTTCGAGTTGAACAGCTCGGCACGCAAGTTGCTCCAAGCCAAAGCGCTGGTGATTCCTTTGTCCGTGTGGTAGGCGTGGCTTTTCATGACACGAATCGGCTTGGCCCTGTATTTGGTGCTTTCGAGCGCAGTCGGCCCGTCGCTGTGCTGCTGCCTGCCCGGCGAACTCCTTGCGCTCTATACCTCGTCAGCCTGCCACCGCTGCTGCGACTACCACACGACAAGCCCTAGCCATCGTCCGGCGAAGCCCACGGAAGCCCCTGGTACGCCCTCCCCCGCTCCCCAGAACGACTGCCCATGCAAAGAGAGCCAGCCCCAGCCGGTGGTTCTCACGCCCGTAGAGTGGGACCCGGCGGCGCAGTACACCCGGTCTCTGATGGTCTCCCAATGGGCAACCGTCGGCGATTCCCTTCTTGCCGCTGTCCCCCTCACCCAGGGGCAAGCACCAAGGGAGTCGATCTCTTGTCCCTTCCGCGATTCACGGGACATGCTGCGCGCCCTTCACATCTTGCGCTGCTAGAGCTACCCTGCTGGAACCAGGACTGCTCGGGTCTCAGTTGGCGCTGAAGCCAAGAGGCCGGGCCAGTCCGATCGCAGCCAGGGCCTTGTTTCCGGCATCCCCGAAGTACTGGCCCAACTCGGCATAGGTAGTTGCCTCAGTTTCAACAGAGTTCGTGAGCAATGAAGTGACGCCACGAGCGTCTCGCCAGGTCCGTGATTCGGATTGAGTCCTCAGAAAGGAGCACTATTATGAAAAGCCCGACGCCTCCAACTGTGTCTCGCCCGGCCCTCTTGCCCCTGCTGGGGGTGCTCGTCCTCGGGCTGGCTTGGCCCTTGGGCGGCGTGGCCCAAGACAAGACACCGGACCCCGGCACGCACAAGCATGCGGGCAAGTCGGCGGATGCGGACAAGGACCTGGCCGCCCAAGTCCGCGAACTCCAAGCCAAGATCGCCAAGCTGGAAGCCGCCCTCAAAAAGGGCCCTAAGAGTACGCCGTCCGGCACGCCTGACGCGGGCGCGATGGCAGGCATGCCCGGCATGCAAGAGAAAGGTATGGGGCTGATGGGAGGTTCCGGAATGGGGATGGGCGGTTCCACCACGGGGATGATGGACCAACAGATGATGCAAATGATGCAGATGATGCAGCAGATGATGCAGATGAAGATGATGGGCAAGGAGAGGGGGAGCGGCATGCCCGATAGGAAAGGCATGCAGACACCGGGCATGAAAGGCATGGAGATGCCCGGCATGAAAGGCATGGAAATGGGGACAAAGGGAATGGAAATGGGCATGAAAGGCATGGAGATGCCCGGCATGAAAGGCATGGAGATGATGGGCGGCAAGGGGATGGCTGGGATGCAAACTCCGTCCGCACTCCCGGGGTTCCCTGGCGCGTCTCACATCTACCACATTGGCTCAACCGGCTTCTTCCTCGATCATCCCGAGCATGTCAAGCTGACAACAGAACAGCAGACGGCGCTCAACCAAGCCAAGGAAAAGGGCCTGCTCGAACAAGCATCCTTCCAACGGAAGATCGACGCTGCGGAGCAAGAGCTGTGGACGTTGACCAGTTCCGACAAGCCCAACGCCACTCAGATCGACGCCAAGGTGCGTGAGATCGAGAAACTCCGTGGCGATCAGCGGCTGGCATTCATCCGCGCGGTCGGGGAAGCGGGCAAGGTGCTGACCGACGAACAGCGCAAGTCGCTCCTCGGGACGGGGGCGGACAAGCAGGGGGCGCACGCCGGGCATTGACCGTTGAGAGGTGACTTAAGGATGTTCAACGCAGCTTTTGAAGAAGTGCGCGCGGCGCGATTGCTCCGCGTCGGCTTGATGGCCCTGTGGGTCGGACTGCTTCTTGCCGTTCCCGCGAGCGGCCAGGTGTCGTCCGAAGAACACAAGAAGCACCATCCCGGTACCGGGCAAGCCAGCCCCCCCTTCGCCCCCGGCGGCCCGCCCGCCGGCGCCGGCCCCGGCATGATGGGCGCTCAGGAAGGCATGGGCGGGATGATGAGGGGCATGGGAGCAACCCCGCCCAAAGAACAGTATCCGTCGCTCATGAGTCTGCCGGAGCTGACACCCGAACGGCGTGAGGAAATCTTGGGCCAGGCCCACGCGCGGATACAGGAGGGGGCTGCTTTGCTTGGCAAGGGCCTGGACCAGCTGGCGCAGTCGGCCGAAACCGAGGACAGCGTCGCCATGCAGGAGGCCCTGGCCCAGGTGCGCGAAGGGCTGTCGCGTTTAGAAAGCGGGCTGGCGGCCAAGCGGGCCGTCGCGGAGGGCCAGGCCCCACGCGACATCGCCTTGCAGTGGTTCAAGCGCGAAATGAACCTGACTTCCCCGCAAGTCCTCCACGACCGAAGTAGTGGTCCCCTTGGCCTATCGTGGTTCCACTTCTTCACGATGGTCATACTGATCGGCTTCGCGGCGGTCATGATCTGGATGTACTACCACAAGATGCAGCGGGCCGCCTCGCTGCTCCAGAGTCTGACCGGCGGCACCCCGCCGGCCGCGGGAGCGGGCCCCGCCCTCGGATCCTCGCCCGCGCCAGCTCCCCTGCCCGATGGCCGGCCCGCCGCGCCTGCCGCTCCCCATTTGGTCGGGGACTCGTCTCCGGCGGCACCGGGCAAGTGGTCGGGCCGGTTGCGTGTCAGCCGCACCTTTCAAGAAACACCCAACGTCAAGACGTTCCGGCTGATGAACCCCCTGGGCGGCGTCCTGCCGTTCGCCTACCTGCCTGGCCAGTTCCTCACCGTCACGGTGGCCCCGGACGGCAAGCCGGTCAAGCGCAGCTACACTATCGCCTCCTCCCCCACGCAGCACGACTACGCCGAGATCACCGTCAAGCACGAGGAGCCGGGCCAGGTCTCGGGCTTCCTCCATAATCGCGTCCGCGAGGGGGATCTGCTGGAGGTCTCCGGCCCATCGGGCGCCTTCACCTTCACCGGCCGAGAGTGCAAGTGCATCCTCCTCATCGGTGGCGGGGTGGGCATCACACCCATGATGAGCGTGATCCGATATCTCACCGACCGGGCATGGTCGGGGGACATGTACCTCCTCTACGTCGTCCACGCCCCCTCGGACATCATCTTTCGGGAGGAGCTGGAGTACCTCCCGCACCGCCATCCGAACCTGCGCGTGGTCGTCACCGTGTCGCACCCGGAGGGGACCGACTGGAAGGGGACAACAGGCCGGATCACCAAGGAACTGATCGTCGAGTCCGTGCCCGACGTGGCGTCGCGCTACGTGCATATCTGCGGCCCCGTACCGATGATGGAAGCGGTCAAGAAGGTGCTAGCCGAACTCGGTGTCCCGATGGAGCGGGTTAAGACCGAGGCGTTTGGCTTGGCCCTGGGCAAGCCGCAGCCGACTCAGCCACAGGTCGCCCCCCCAGCTACTGCGGAAGAGAAGGCGGCCCGCGTGGCGCTCCCCACTGTGACCTTCGCCCGGTCGAACAAGTCGGCGCCGTTGCCGCCCGACAAGGTGATCCTGGATGTCGCGGACGAGGTCGGGGTCGAGATCGACAACTCCTGCCGGGTGGGCACCTGCGGGACCTGCCGGGTGAAGCTTCTGTCCGGCCAGGTGAGCATGGCCGTCGAGGATGGGCTGGAGCCCGGCGACAAGGAGAACCACATCATCCTGGCTTGCCAGGCCAAGTCCACGGGTAACTTGTCGGTGGAGGCGTGACATGAAGGAACGCGAGCCCCTGGTCGTCGGCGGCCTGGTCGCCCTGCTGCTGGTACTCTGGCTGGGCTTCCTGACCCACGCCTCCCCGCGGTTCGCCGGGAGCCTGGGGGGCGGCGTGCTCGGGGTGTCGGGCGGCCTGCTGATGCTCGCCTCTCTGGCCTACCTGGTCATCAAGCGCGTCCCGCCGCTCAAGCGGTGGGCGACCGCCCGGGTCTCCATGCCGACCCTCCTGGCCTGGCACATGTACACCGGCATCTTGGGCGCCATCCTGGGCGTTCTGCACACCGGCCACAAATTTGAGAGCCCCCTGGGGATTGCCCTGACGGCGACGGCACTGCTCGTCGTCTTGAGCGGATTCGTCGGCCGCCACCTGATGAAGCAGATCGCGCTGGAGGTCCGCGAAAAGAAGGAACTGTTGACCCGCCTGGAGTTGGCGTACCGGCAAACGGCAGGCGAGGTCGCCGCCCACCCCGAGCAAACGGCCGTCCTGCGGCCCCTGGCGGGGTTCTGGTCGCGCCTGGCTGCGGGGCTATTCGTCGCGGTCCCGGCGATGGGGGAAGCGTCGCTGCCCGCACCCGTCCGCGCCCTGCGGCTGGCCGAGTCGATTGCCGACCTGGAGTACGCCATCAAGACCCATGAAACTTTCAAGCGCTGGTTCGCCGCCTGGCTCACGTTCCACATCGTCACCGGCTTCGCCCTGTACGGCCTCTTGGGCCTACACGTCTGGTCGGGGATTCATTTCGGGCTGAGGTGGTTCTCATGAAACTGTTGCCCTACGTGCTGGTGGCAATGGCGCTCGTCGTGGTGCTATTCGGCGTCTTCTACTTCCTGCGGAGTCACCCCGGCGGCGAGCGCTCCGGCGTGTCGAGTAAGGCGGCCTGGCAGCGCATGGCCATCCCCGGCGAGTTGTCCCGGGCGCACGCATTTCTGGAACACAACTGCG
>JBGQLF010000194.1:0-10624 GCA_041499985.1 Gemmataceae bacterium | reverse complement strand
TTCCCCCCGCCTCCATCACTCCAAGGAGTTGCGCTAAATCGCAACTCCTTGTTTTTTTGGTACGTCCGACAACCAGGTCGGCCGGACCGGCCCCGGGAAGCGCTGACGAAGCCGCGCTGGGCCAAGGACCCCGAGAGCGCCACCTTTCTGCGCGAAGCCGAGATGCGGATCGAGACGGCTCCGGCAACCAAGTAGTCCGTGGTCAGAAGCCGGAGGTTCCCCTCGGGAACCCGACAACTGGTCAAGCGAAAGGATGGCGCGCTGAAAGGGACCCAGTTCTTCCGGCCTCGTGCCCGAAGGCAGTGCCTCACGTGGGACAAGGCTGGCGCATCACTTGCCCCGGAGAGACGGCTGCGGGCCGGTCACGCAGGATTCAAGACCTTTTCCTAGTGCGACGATCCTTGATAGGCCAACCATTGAGCAGCAGCGATGAGACGGCTCAGGAGCGGGACGTGGAAACCGCCTGGTGGTGGGGGAGTGGCCGCCTGACGGCGCTGCAAGTTCGGGGCCTCCGTGTAGCTCGGACACTCTTCCTCTGCAATGGAAACTTCCACGCGATCGCATGGGTGATAGAGACGCAACTGCTGGCGCACCCCCTGGTCCAGAGCATTGCTTGGCCGCGCCGGCTCCACGGGTGCCAGCGGTTCCAGATTCGGCTCCCACCAAACCACGCGCAAGGACATAACGATCACCCTTCTTTGTGCCCAACAGGCTCGGAACGGTCGTTTGGCAAGGGGAGAAGGCGGGCCAGCGCGCCCGGCTGGATCCTCCATAATCGCACCCGACTCTTGGAGCGAAAAGCGTGCCAGGACGGGCTGTTGCCAGGGAGTTCTGAGAGAGTTAGCTGTAAGTTGGAATCAACGAAGAAGTTACGTCGGAGCAAACCGAAGAGGTGGGGGACGCGTGTGTATCGCTGGCTTTACAGAAGGCGCGAACTGGTGTTGTCGTTGTTTAGCGCCGGGGCGGGTGCGAGGCTGTCCGCCGCCGGGGCAGGTTCCGCAACAGGTTCGGGAACTCCCTGCCATTGAGCCCAGGTACTCTGCTGTTCGAGCAGCGACAGCTGCAACGCTTCGGCGGACGGCATCGAGTGGGCGTGGCCACGCAGCTGTTCGGCGTAGAGCGTGCCTGCGGCAGTTGATGGTGCCGCTGGATTCGGAGGAGACGCTCCCAGCGGAGGACGGCGTTCCGCCACCGTCGTGTTCGGACGAGCGTCGCGGGCCGCTCCGAGATGAAGGTCCAGGGGGTGCCAGACGGGCGGCCACAGCGGCGGCCACAGCGTTGGGCGCGAGGAGACTAGCTGCGGCGTCGAGGAACTCGCGATCGGGGTCATGAGCAGGTTCCCCTCGAACTTATAGGTTCAAGCACGAGCAGGCCGGCATCATTGAGGGGAGAACGCGACGCAACCAGCCATGCCAGGAAGTGGCTGGTCGAGAGGGGAGAAAAACCGTCGTAGCGCCGACATCCAAATATAGGTGATGCTAGCCACAGAGGCAAGGAATTCAGGACGCGTGCGTTGCCGGGGATGGCCGGGATGCCCATCGCTGCGCTCGAATTGCCCGTGTGGGCGTTTTTGTCCTCACCAAGAGCCGTGCATCTTCCGTAGCCCCCTTTCTGCGGAGCAGGTAGAATGGCAATTGAAGCATCTTGCCCTGGAGGAGAGTAGATGATGCTTCAACTCACCTTGCCCCGCGAACTCGAAGACCGGCTGCGCCAAGAAGCCGACCGCCTCGGGCAGTCGGTCGAGGCGGTCGCTGTTCGTGTGCTCGATCAATGCCTGCCGCCTCCTCTGGACGAGCGCCGGTCAGCCACCATCGCCATGCTTCACCGCTGGAAGGAAGAAGACGAGGCCCTTACCTCGGTAGTTGCCTTCGCTCCGACCCGCGGGGTGAACGAGGCCAATTCGCTCGTAGTAGCGAACGGTCGAGGTCGGGACGCCCGAAACACGGGCCAGCTCGCCAATCGTGTGCAAGGTGCCCATGTACCACAGGGTAGTGAACCTTGAAGGGGAGTTCAAGGTTTGCCAACAGCACCCCAGCCAAAGCCGCAGGCACCAACAACGGGTCCCCGCCCTTCCCGGTACTCTCGGGCCGTCCCCCTGAAATGATACGGGCCAATCCTGACCGAGGATTGGCCTTTTTCTTTTTGGCGAGCTGAACGAGTTATTTCCCTTTGCCAATCCTCTCCAGGGCTTTTTCGGCATAGGAGCGGACGGTTGCGTTTGGGTCGTGCTGCGCCTCGGTAAGGACCGGGACAGCCTCGCGCGCGTCCGGGCCGATATTCAGCAGCGCTAACACCGCTTCGCCCCTCACCCGAAAAAGCTCTCGGCTTTCCTGCAAGACGACTTCGTGGACCTCGGCTAACCGCTGGGCAGAAGCTAGCCACGACTGGTCAGGAGATACCCACGTAAGAACGCCCGGTACCGCGCGGCTGACCGGTTTTCCAACGTTGTTCCTATCATGGTGCCATGCCAGTCCCTTGCCGGACTCTCCATCCAGTAAAATGAAGCGCGTCGCAACCAGCGCGGAGGTCCAAAGGGAATGGCAAACATCGATTCGGAACTCTGGTCCATCGTCTGGCTTTCCCTCCGAGTGACGGGTACGGCCGTCTTCCTGAGCGCCCTCGTGGGCGTCCCGCTGGGGACCTGGCTGGCTCTGGCCCGTTTCCCGGGAAAGCGGTTGCTGACCGCCTTGGTTTATACCGGTATGGGACTTCCGCCGGTTGTGGTGGGCCTCGCAGTCTATCTGCTCCTCTCCCGGAGCGGCCCCTTGGCCTTCCTGGACTGGCTGTTTACCCCCCATGCAATGGTGCTGGCCCAGAGTATTATTGCCCTGCCGCTCGTGGCTGGTATCACCCTGGCGGCGGTATCAGCCGTACCGGCAGATGTCCTCCTCCAGCTGCGCAGCTTGGGAGCCAGCCCGTGGCAAGCCCGGTGGACCGTCCTCCGCGAGGCACGTCCTGGCGTCCTGGTCGCTGTGGCGGCTGGGTTCGGGAGAGTCATCTCCGAAGTAGGGGCGGCCTTGATGGTCGGTGGCAACATCCAGGGGCATACTCGCGTGCTGACAACGGCGATTGTCCTGGAGACCGGCAAGGGGGAATTCGCCTTGGCCCTGGCCCTTGGCGGCTGATTGTTGACATTGGCACTGCTCGTGAATCTGGTTGGGTTACAGCTCCAGGGCCGCACCGTGCCATGAGAAAACCTTGGCTCTACCAGCTGAACGCGGTCACGCACAGCTACGGCGGCCGCACCGTGCTCCAGATCGGTGCCCTGGAGGTCTTTGCCGGAGAAGTGCTCTGCCTGGTCGGCCCGACCGGGGCAGGGAAAAGCACGTTGCTGCGCCTCCTCGCGGGTCTTGAGGCACCTACCACGGGGCAGGTCCGCTTCGGGGATTGCTGCCTCGGAAGCCAAGACGTGCCTTTGGAGGTCCTGCGGCGGATAACGCTGGTCTTTCAGCGACCGGTTTTGTTGGCGGGCACCGTGCGCGCCAACGTAGACTATGGCCTTCGTCTGCGGGGGCTGGACCGGAACTCCTCGCGGGTGGAGGAGGTTCTCGCGGCGTTGCACCTAAAGACCTTGGCCGCGCGGTCTTCCCGGACCCTTTCCGGTGGGGAGACCCAGCTGGTTGCCCTGGCCCGGGCCTTGGTCCTCTATCCCGAGGTCCTCCTGCTCGACGAACCCACGGCCAACCTCGACCCAGCCCGTGTGGCCCTGGTGGAGGGGGCCATTGCTGCCGCCCACCGTGTGCGGAGAACCACGATCGTTTGGGCCACGCACAACCTCTTTCAGGCCAGGCGCATGGCCGAGCGAGTGGCGTTTCTCCTGGAGGGCCAGCTCGTGGAAGCGGCCCCTGCTCAGGAGTTTTTTGAATCTCCGACCGATCCACGAACGGGAGCTTTCGTTCGGGGTAAGATGGTGTACTGATGAAACAACGAGCGAAACAAAAGCCTGTCTCCTCCGCTTGGTTCGGGCTTCTGGGCGTTGCGGTCTGCCTCCTTGGAGTGAGCTGCTCCGCGAAGGAGTCCAAAACGCTCACCCTGGCCACGACCACCAGCACCCAGGACAGCGGACTGCTCGATGTCCTGGTGCCGATGTTCCGTGCCCGGACTGGGATCGAGGTCAAGGTGGTGGCCGTGGGGACGGGTCAGGCCCTCCAGCTCGGCCGGCGGGGGGATGCGGACGTGCTCCTGGTGCATGACCCCATCGCGGAAACAAAGTTCATGGCCGAGGGCTTCGGTGCGGAGCGGCGGGAGGTGATGTCCAACGACTTTCTCCTCGTGGGGCCGTCCGCCGACCCGGCGAGTGTCAAGGGCCAGGCTTCCATAGCGGAGGCCTTCGGACGGATCGCCCGCAGCGACTCGCCCTTCGCTTCTCGGGGCGATGAGTCCGGGACGCATCAGAAGGAAAAGGAGATTTGGCAAAAGGCCGGCGTACAGCCACAAGGGGCTTGGTATATCTCGGCCGGGGCCGGGATGGGGCAGGTCTTACGCATGGCCAGCGAGAAGCACGCCTACACGTTGACCGACCGGGGGACGTTCCTGGCCCAACGCAAGGGTCTGGACCTGGCCATTCTGTCCGAGGGCGACCCGGTGCTGGTCAACCGCTACAGCGTCATCGTGGTTCCCCCGGAAAAGCACCCACACGTCCAGACTCAGCCCGCACAGCAATTTGCCGATTTCCTCCTGTCGGCAGAGACCCAGAAGGTCATTGGCAACTTCGGCACCGACCGCTACGGGCAGCCACTGTTTTTCCGGCACGGTGCGGAACCTAATCCCAGGGGGCCATCCTGAGGGAAAAACCGCCCGTGTCGTGGCGGCTCTCTCTCGAATTCCGCGCGGAGTATTCCTTCCATGCCACTTTCCTTTGGCCGCCGCCGGACCAAACAACGCCCGCTGGTCCCGCGCGTCAAGGTGTGGGTCGAGTGCAGTGGCCAATACGCCTTCGGGTTCGGCCTGAGTGAAATCCTCCAGGCGGTGGAGCGGGAGGGATCCATCAAGCAGGCGGCCAGCATACTCGCCCGAGGCGGCAGTGCGAGAGCGAGTCAACCTGCCGAGAAACCGACGAAGTTCGGTTCGGCGTCCCAAGAACTCCTTGCAACGCCTCCCGCCTTGTGCGAAGATGAAAGCGTTCACCCGCCCAATGTGCCTTGCCTTCTACGCTGCCGCCTGGTGGCTTTTGGCTGCCGTCCACGCCCAGGGATCCTACCGAATTGCACCCCTATCGAGGGTTTCCCCATGACCGTGGTCCGCAACCTGGTTGTCGCCCTTGCATTGCTGGTGCTGAACTGGCCCGCTCTTCACGCCGAGGATCCCAAGGATCCCAAAGCGAACGAACCGAGTCCGGTCAGCTATTACCGCGAGGTGCGGCCGCTTCTCGCCCAGCATTGCCAGGGATGCCATCAGCCGGCCAAACCGCAAGGCGGCTTGGTGATGACCAGCGTCGCCGATCTCCTGAAGAAGGGCGAAAGCGATCAGACCGCCGTCGTGCCGGGCAAACCGGCTGAGAGCCTGATCCTGGAACAGATCACCGCCAAAGATGGCAAGCCGCCGGCAATGCCCAAAGGCAAGGATCCCTTGCTCGAGCGCGACGTGCGCCTGATTCAGATGTGGATTGCCCAGGGAGCCAAGGATGACACGCCTGCCTCGGCGCGCCTTCGCATCGTCGATGAGGAGCATCCGCCCACCTATGTTCTACCCCCCGTCATCACGGCGCTGGACTACTCCCCGGATGGCTCCCTGCTGGCGGTCTCCGGCTATCACGAAGTCTTGCTGCACAAAGCCGATGGCTCGGAGTTGGTCGCGCGCCTGGTCGGCTTGTCCGAGCGCATCCAATCGATCGCCTTTTCGCCTGATGGCAAGCTGCTCGCCGTGGCCGGTGGTTCGCCATGCCGCTTCGGCGAAATTCAGATTTGGGACGTGGCCCGGCGGAAGCTCAAGCAATCCCTGTCGATCACCTTCGATACGCTCTACGGCATCAGCTGGTCGCCCGATGGCTCCAAGCTTGCCTTCGGTTGCGCGGACAACACACTGCGGGCTATCGATGCCGACAGCGGCAAGCAGATCCTTTACCAGGGGGCACACAGCGACTGGGTGCTCGGCACCGTCTTCTCGCACGATGCCTCGCACCTGGTTTCCGTGAGCCGGGATCGGTCGATGAAGCTGACCGAGGTGGCGACGCAGCGCTTTGTCGACAATATCACGAGCATCACACCGGGGGCCCTCAAGGGCGGCTTGCTCGCCGTCGCTCGGCATCCGGGGAAGGATGATCTGCTCATCGGCGGTGCCGATGGCGTGCCGAAGATCTACCAGATGCACCGGCTCAAGAAGCGCGTCATCGGCGACGACTTCAACTTGATCCGGCGGGATGCCTTCGAGGCGATGCCGGGCCGAATCTTCGCGGTGCGCTATAGCCCCGATGGCAACTACATCGCTGCGGGGAGTAGCCTCGATGGCCGCGGCGAGGTGCGCGTCTACCGCTCGGTGGTCAGTGCCGATGAGCGTCTCGTCAGTTTGAGTGTTTTGGGCACGGCGGTCCGGGAA
This sequence comes from Gemmataceae bacterium, assembly GCA_041499985.1. GTDB lineage: Bacteria > Planctomycetota > Planctomycetia > Gemmatales > Gemmataceae > JBGQLF01. The sequence goes on along the minus strand of JBGQLF010000194.1, from coordinate 4,090 downwards.
GGACCCGCGACGCTCCTCCTGATCCCAGATGTGCGGCACAATGGCAAACTGGTGTGCAAGTTCGATGACCAGCGCGGCGGCGTCTATGCCCTGGCGTATCAACCGGATGGCCAACATGTCGCTTCGGGCGGCTTCGATGGCGTGGTCCGGCTCAACGACGCGCTGACGGGGAAGCTGCTCAAGGAATTTGTCCCAGTGCCGCTGGCGTCCTCGGTAGCGGCGAACGGGGGACGGTAGGAGACGGAACCAACTAAATAGCTGCACGGATTGGGGAAAGTAGAACGGAATTCATTCCGTTGGCTTTCCCGAACGGAATGAATTCCGTTCTACTTTCCCTCTTGCGGGGACTTATTTAGTGCAATGTGGTTGCTCAATCCCGATCATGAGAATCGACCATGAAGACTGACCGCTTCGCCAATGGACTGTGGTGGTTCGGTGTGGTTACCCTGGGTGTGGTGCTGACGGCTGCCATGCCTGCCGGGGCTGAGGAGAAGCTGCCGGATGGGATGAAGCTCGTCAAGCTCGAAGCGCACCCTGCCACGATCACGTTGACGTATCCCTTCGCTTACAACCAGCTGTTGCTGACCGGCCAGCTCGACTCCGGCGAGCGCGTGGATGTCACGCGCATCGCCCAGTTGGAGCAACCGAACCCGCTCGTCAAGGTTTCCCCCACAGGGCTCATTCGTCCCCAGGCGGATGGCACAGGCGAGCTGCGCTTCCGCGTCGCCGACCAAACGGTGACGGTGCCGGTGAAGATCAGCGGCCAAAAGGACAAATACACGGTCAGCTTTGTGCGCGACGTCATGCCGACGATGTCCAAGATGGGCTGCAACGCCGGCACCTGCCACGGATCGGCCCAGGGGAAAAACGGCTTCAAGCTGTCGCTGCGCGGCTATGATCCGCTCTTCGATCACCAGGCGCTGACCGATGATCTGGAAGGCCGGCGCTTCAACCGTGCCGCCCCGGACACCAGTCTGATGCTCCTCAAACCCTCCGGTGGGGTGCCGCATGTCGGCGGCGTGCTGACGCAACCGGGCGAACCGTACTATGAGTTGCTGCGCGCCTGGATCGGCGAGGGCGTGAAACTGGACCTGAATAGTCCGCGCGTGAGCCGGGTCGACATCTCTCCCAAGGGGCCGGTGGTGCCGCGCCTCGGCATGAAGCAGCAGATGGCCGTCCTGGCGACGTACAGCGATGGCTCGGTGCGCGACGTCAGTGTCGAGGCGTTCATCGAGAGCAGCAACAGCGAAATCGCCACGGTGGACAAGCAAGGTTTGGTGACGGCCGTGCGGCGCGGCGAGGCGGCGATGCTGGCCCGCTATGAGGGCGCTTATACGGCCACCACGCTGATCGTCATGGGGGATCGCAGCGGCTATGCCTGGAAGAATGTTCCAGAAAACAACTTCATCGATACGCTGGTGTACGAGAAGCTCCGCCAGGTCAAGCTGTTGCCCAGCGAGCTGTGCACCGAGGACGAGTTCATTCGCCGGATCTATCTCGACCTGACCGGCTTGCCGCCGCAGCCCGAGGAACTGCGGGCCTTCCTGGCCGACACCCGGCCCAGCAAGGTCAAACGCGAGGAACTGATCGAGAAACTGGTGGGCAGTCCGGAGTATGTCGAGCACTGGACCAATAAGTGGGCCGACCTGCTCCAGGTCAATCGCAAGTTCCTCGGCGAGCAGGGAGCCAAGGCCTTACGTGACTGGATCCGGCTGGCCATCGCGGACAACGTTCCGTACGACCGCCTCGTCTACACCATTTTGACCGCTTCGGGCTCGAACCTGGAGAATCCGCCAGCGGCGTATCACAAGATTCTGCGTGATGCCGGCTCCGAGATGGAGAACACAACGCAGTTGTTCCTGGCCATCCGCTTCAATTGCAACAAGTGCCACGATCATCCCTTCGAACGCTGGACCCAGGACCAGTATTACCATCTGGCCGCCTACTTTGCCCAAATTGATCGCAAGGAGGATCCGAAGTACGCCAAGCAAAAGATCGGCGGGACTGCGGTCGAGGGCGCGGTGCCCCTGGTGGAGATCATTGCTGATGCCAAGGCGGGCGAGGTGAAGCACGATCGCACCGGTGCCGTGGCCGAGCCGACGTTTCCGTTCAAGCACAACGAGCTGCCGCCGACTAGCCTGGCGCGGCGAGAGCAGCTGGCACGCTGGATCACGGTCAAGGAAAATCCCTACTTCGCGCGCAGCTACGTCAATCGCCTGTGGAGCTATCTCCTCGGCGTGGGCATCATCGATCCGGTGGACGACATTCGCGCCGGCAATCCGCCGAGCAACCCCAAACTGCTGGATCGCCTGACCAGTGAATTCGTCGCCAGTGGCTTCAACACGCGGCACATGATCCGCACCATCTGCAAGTCGCGCGTTTACCAGCAGTCGATCGTCACCAGCCAATGGAACCAGGATGACGAGATCAATTACTCCCACGCCATCGCCCGCCGGCTTCCCGCGGAGGTGCTGTACGATGCGATCCATCGCGTCACGGGATCCGTAGCCCGTCTGCCAGGTCTGCCGCCGGGGGCACGCGCCGCCCAATTGCTCGACTCCACCGTTCCGGCCGCCGGGGGATTCTTCGACCTGTTTGGCAAGCCGCCGCGCGAAAGTGCCTGCGAGTGCGAGCGCTCCAGCGGGATGATGCTCGGGCCGATCCTGAACCTGATCAACGGCCCGATCCTTGCCGATGCGATCAAGGATCCCAACAACCGCCTGGCCAAGCTAGTGGCCCGGGAGAAGAATGACATGAAGCTGATCGAGGAGATCTTCCTGGCGATCCTGTGCCGGCGACCGACCAAGGCCGAGTTGACCAACGGGGCCCAGGCGCTCCAGGGCGCCGCCGCCGAGTATCCCAAGCTCTTGGAAGAGTACAACCGGCGCGTGGCTGCCGTGACCGCCTACGAGCAACAGCTTCCCCCTAAGCAGGCGGAGTGGGAACAGAAAGCCAAGGATTCGCTGAACTGGACAGTCCTGGAGATCGCCAGTGCCAAGTCGGCCCAGGGTGCGATCCTGACCAAACAGCCCGACGGTTCGCTCCTGGCCAGCGGTGTGAATCCCGTGAAGGACACGTACACCCTCACGGTCGACACGAAGCTGACGTCGATCACCGGCATTCGCCTGGAAGTGTTACCCGACCCGAGCCTGCCGGGTAAGGGGCCGGGCCGGTCGCCCAACGGCAACTTTGTGCTTGGCGAGTTCCGGGTCGCTGCCAAGGCTCAGGACAGCGAGGCCCGCTCACCGAGAGTGGCGCTGCAAAACCCGGTAGCCGATTTCTCTCAGGCGGAGTTCGAGATTGCCAAGGCCCTCGATAACAATCCGCTGACGGGGTGGGGCATCGCACCGCAATTCGGCAAACGACACGTGGCACTGTTCGAGCTCCGCAAGCCGATCGCGTTTGCCAATGGCACCACGCTGACCTTCACGCTCGATCAGCAGTCGCGTGCCGAAAACCACACGATCGGCCGGCTGCGGCTCTCGGTAACATCGGCGAAGCCGCCGCTCAAGCTCGACGAGCTGCCCGAAGCGATCACCAAGATTCTGGCGCGTACCACTGAGGAACGCACGCCGGAGCAGGCGGCCGCGCTGGCCAAGTATTACCGCTCCATCGACCCGGATCTCGCCAAGCTCCAGCGTGCCGTGACGGAGATTGGCAAACCGGCCGATCAACGGCTGCTCGGGGCCCAGGATTTGGCCTGGGCACTGATCAATAGTCCGGCGTTTCTGTTCAATCGCTAGGGTGCCGGTTCTTCCTGGCCCTGTTGAGCTGTGCACTCCTGGTGGAACATTTGTTCGGGTCCGGAGGTGAGGGCATGGCTTCGCAGGCAAACGAGATCGCCCACTGGTTAACCGCCGCTCGGACGGGCTCCCAGGAAGCGCTGGGGCAGGCGCTTGAAGCCTGCCGGGGCTATCTGCTCTTGGTGGCGAGGCGCGAACTGGATCCGGCGCTCCACGCCAAGGGCGGCGCCTCGGATCTGGTGCAGGAAACGTTCCTCGAAGCGCAGCGTGATTTTGCCCGTTTCCAGGGCAGCTCGGAAGCCGAGCTGCTCGCCTGGATGCGTCGCTTGCTCCTCAATAACCTGGCC
>JBGQLF010000193.1:0-10657 GCA_041499985.1 Gemmataceae bacterium | reverse complement strand
TGAGACGGAGGCACCGCTCCACCGGCTGGTAGGGATCGGTGACACCGCTGAGGGCGACAACTTGCGGCTGCCAGTGCCTGGAGGCCAGCTCACGGCGCAGTAACTCGGGCGCGTCCTCCTTGACCATGATCTTGGTTTCGAAATCGAGACCTGCGGAGAAACCAAGGTACTCGTGGGTCGGCCGCGCATAGCAGTAGATACATCCTCGCTCGCAGCCGCGGTACGGATTGATGCTGGCCTTGAAACCGACATCCGGACTGTCATTATAGGCGATGATTGTGCGCGTGTTGTCCTTGAACAGCTGCGTCGCGGGAGCGGGCGCCTCGGGATCGATCGCCTCCGGGTCTGGCTCATACCAGATCGGCTCGAAGCGATTGGGCGGATTCTCCGCTGCGCCACGGCCGCGAATGGGGGGCCGATCTTCCGGCATCGCATCACCTGGGCAGGCGCCTCGTGGAGGGACCAGGACCGTCACCACACCGTGAGATAGGAAAACCGATTCGCGGTGCTGGTGTCAAGCATGGTTGTTCGACGCACGGTGAGCGCCTGCCCCACTTCAACTCCTCCCTTGGCCGCCGTAGCCCAACGTGATGAGCCGCTGCTCCAGGCGGACGTGTGCAGCTGCGTCATGGGGGCGCACCCAGTCGCAACCGATCCGCTCCCAATCCGGATCCTTGGGGTCGATGCCCAGTGCATCCAGGAATCCCCACTCGCAGACGAAGAACTGGTGGCGATAGGGGAAGAGATAGCCGCCCTCGGCTTCGAGCGAGGCGCGTGCCTCGTCATAGCGGGCGAACCAGCGATTGAGGAAACCACGTGCGGCGGCGAAGAACGCCTCGGTGTCGAGCCGCGTGGTTGGCGGCGATTCCAACCTTCGTTTACAGTCCGTCCAAGTGGCGTATCCCAACTCGGCGGCAAGGACCGCCAGCGCGTGCTTGAGCCGGATCGAGCCTCGTTGCCCGAGGATGGCATCGGGATCATGTGCGGCGAAGTAGGGCAGGGCTCGGAACCGTTCGGCCGCGCGTACGGCTCGGGGACGATCGTCGGAGCGGAGGTCCTTCAGCAGCAGCGATGCCTGGATCTTGCATTCGGTGAGGGTAGAGGCCGTCGAGGTGGCCCGGCGCGGAGTCGTCATCGCGGAGTCTCCCATTCGAGGGCCCTGAACCCGATGTGGGGCCATTCCTGGGACTCGCGGAGAACGCAGCGCGCATCGGACGAGTGGGGGTGACGTCGTCTTTCTCGGGTACAGGCATCCCCCGACACCTGCGGATGATTCTAGCTTGACCACGAGATGGACACAACCCGATTGCTCGTGGTTCGCATCAGGACACTGCGTGTGGTTTGTGGGTACAATTACCAGTCCGAACCGAGCACTTTGCCGGCGTAGGCGGGGTCATTGCAGGCTGTGCGCCAGGTTTGCACGCTGATGGACGGACTCACCGTGCGGACACTGCCATCCCCAATGCCGACTTGCATGCCCCCCGAGTGGCCCGTCTGGCAGGTGAGATTCTGGCACGATGCAACGGTCGGCCGCACCTGGAAGATAACGTTGCCGAAGGAAAGATCCGTACCGGGGTCGCCTCCCGAAAATTTATAAGGCGGGGGCGCGGCGGTCGTCCAGCCGAAACCCGACGCGGCCTGTTCATCGTAGGGCGACGCCTGGATATAAGCCCAGTAAACGTAGTAGCTGCTGCCCTTGTTGGTATTGATAGCCGTGCATTCCGCATACCGTTCCGCGAGCATGACTGTATTCGAAGTGCCGTTCGGCATGGCACTGACGAGCGATTTAGGGGTAGGGGTAAAGACCAGGACATTGTCGGCGTAACTGCTGACCGCCCAATTGATGATGCCGGAATTGACCCCGGCCGGAATGAGGCCATCGCCGGGTACCGTCGGATCAGAAGGACAAAGCAAGGTCTTGACGGCGACCCCTTGGGTGGCCTGGCTGTACGGGTGTGTTACGCGATTGGCATCCATACTTACCGTGGACGTGCCTGTGGCTTGGATTCTCTGGAACAAATTGGTCTGTTCGATGTAGGGGAACAAGTGGATCGCCCAGGGGCCCGGGCAACCATCGGGGGCAGTGGTGGCGCCATAGTTCCGTGGAGGATCATAACTCGTTGACCAGATCTGCGGCCAGTTCCAGTTGGGGGGGATTTTGTTGAAGGCATCGTGGAACCCATGAACCGCCAGGCTGAGTTGCTTGAGATTGTTGGTGCACTGAATGCGCGCGGCCGCCTCCCGCACCTTCTGCACGGCGGGCAACAGGAGTCCGATCAACACGGCAATGATGGCGATGACCACCAGCAACTCGATCAACGTGAAGGCGGACCTACGAAGTGAACGATTCGCGATCATGGCAAGACCTCCGAAAAAGCAACGACCAAATGCAGGTGTTCGTCATTTCTCGAAATTGAAGTCATAGGTCCCCGGCTTTGGGTTGGCTACCACCTCCAGGGACAGCGGACTCTTCGCCGGATCCAGGTATCTCTTGTTGACGGGGCTGGGCCGGATATCCCCTTTGATTTGCTCGACCATCACGATGACCTTGTACCAACCCAGCGGGCAGCCCTTTTTGTCTCCGGTCTGAATCTGGTAGACGCCGTTCTCGTCGACCCAGCCACGAGGGATCTCCTTGAGCGGGTTGTCCTTGTCCGGCGCGAAGAACACGCCGACCTTGGTCAGAGGCTTGCCGTCCACGGTCGCCTTGCCGCTCACCTCCGCCCAGCTGGGGGAACACCCTACCAGAGCAAACAACCCGCACAGGCAACACCAAATGCCCAGCCGTGCGGAGGCAAGAGGATGCCGGCTCATGTGCCGGTTTTTGGTCACCCTGCTGGGTGGCATCACATTCGAGCCCTCCAAACCACGAAGGTCACTCATGGCATGTACCCTTTCGCTTCCCTGGGCGCGGGTCTCAACGACACCATCCTCCTTCCCCTCCGACGAAAGGGGAAGGGGAGAAGTGCTTACGCCTGCCTTCAGCGCACACCGGAGTCGAGCTGCGCCGAACCTCGTCTTCGCATTCCCGACAGCCTGCTACCTCAAGTCACGGTGTCGGGATTGTCGCGCGCATCAGGAGGCAGTTCAACCAGAAAGCCCGATTTTGCGATGCCCCCGGTTCCGCGATGATTCTTGTCCAGGTACTACGGGAAGCCCTGCATGCGCAGTAGCTATGCATCTCCGTGCATCGAGGAAACGCTTGCTTCCGGCCCTGACTGGCCGCGAGGAGAATGAACCGGGCATGCCTCTGCCCGCCCCTGGTGGCTTTCTGCTGGATTTCCGCACCGACCTTGCTGCCGCTATACTGCCGGTGAGGCTTTTTGATGACAAAGCCAGGAAGTGGATAGGATTTTCTCGGAGGAGCGCATGATGAAGCGGTTCCCATTCGGGTGCTCGTCCCGAACGGCTCTCTACCTGATCGCCTTCGGTCTCGCCCTCTGGCCCGTAGCATGGGCCGACGACCGGGATCACCTCACGATCGGCGTGCAGGCGGATGGCCGGATTGTGGTGCCCACGAATCAAATCCTCAAGCCGGCTGGGAAGCAGATCACGTTCCCCGGCCGCCCTGTCGATCTGGCACTCACCGAGGACGGCCGCACCCTCGTCGTCAAGAACCTGCGCGGCTTAGTGTTCATCGACCTGGCCACCGGCTCGATCCAGCAGACATTGGCGTCGCCGATCGGATTCAGCGTCGTCGGGTTAGCGGTGCGGGAGGAGCGTGTCTACGTCAGCGATGCCCGCGATCATGTGCACGTGGCCCAGCGACAGCCGGATGGTCGCTTCCAGTGGGACAAGAGCCTGGAACTGGCCAAGCCGCAGGTTGGCGGCGCGGCCCATCCGGCCGGCATCGCCGTGGATGCTCGAGGCCACCTCTGGGTCACGTCGACGCGCGGCAACAGCGTGCAGCGCCTCGATCCGGGGACGGGACAGGTTCAGGAGGTAGTGCCGGTCGGCGTAGCTCCCTACATGATTGGGTTCCTGGGAGCGGACCGCGGCTATGTCAGCAATTGGGGTGGCAACCCGCCGGGCAAGGACGATCCGCAAGCGCTCTCCTCCGGCACCCCAGTGCGTGTGGATCCTGGTACCCGTGTCGCCCACCAGGGCACCGTGTCCGTGCTAGCGTCCACGGACGGCTCCTGGCGACAGCGGAAGACGATCGAAGTCGGTCTGCATCCCTGCGGCCTGGCGCGGAGCCGAGCAGGCCGATTCCTCTATGTGGCCAACGCCAACAGCGACACCGTCTCGGTTCTCGACACGACAACCGACACGGTGGTTGAGACCATCTCCTGCCGACCGGAAGCTCGCCTCCCCTTCGGCAGCGGCGTGAACGCCCTGGCGCTGAATCCCGACGGCTCGACGCTCTACGCCGCCAACGGCACGAACAATTGCGTTGCCGTTCTCCGGCTGGGGACCAAGGCGTCCGAAGTCGCTGCGCCGAGCCAGCCACCGGCCAGTTCCCTGGCGGGTCTTATCCCAACGGGCTGGTATCCCGGGGCGATTGTCCTGTCTCCCGATGGTAGGAAACTGTTCGTAGCGAACGTCAAAGGGCACGGCGCGCTGAGCCGGCAACGACCGAGCGAGAAGGAGCCGCGGCCCGCCGAGCAAGGCAAGAATTCCCACGATCATCTGGGTTCGATCTCGGTCATCGACGTGCCTGACGCCGAGCGCTTGGCTCAAAACACGGCCGAAGTGAACGCCAACAACCGGCTGACCTACAGCCTCGCCGGTCTCGAGAAGCCGCGCCCGGATGCCGGGCCGGTGCCGGTGCCGCAGCGACACGGAGAACCGTCGGTTTTCCAGCACGTCATCTACGTGATCAAGGAGAACCGCACCTATGATCAACTGTTCGGCGACCTCAAGGAGGGCAATGGGGACCCGAACCTCGTCCTGTTCGGGGAGGAGGTAACTCCCAACCAGCACGCGCTGGCCCGGCAGTTCACTCTCTTCGACAACTTCTACTGCTCGGGCGTCCTGAGCGCCGACGGCCACCAGTGGCTCAACGAAGCCTACGTGACGGATTACCTCGAGAAGTCGTTCGGCACCTTCACGCGCAGCTACCCCTATGAGGGCAGCGACCCGCTTGCCTTCGCGCCGACTGGCTTCCTCTGGGATAACGCCTTGGCGCACAAGAAGACCTTCCGCAACTATGGCGAGTTCGTCCGCTCGACTTACCCTAAGGGGACCAGCTGGACCGATCTGTACGACGCTTACAAGACCGGTGTTCAGAAGGTCAAGATCGACGTCAAACCCAACGTCAAGAGTCTGGACCCCTATTCCCACCCGGGCTACCCTGGGTTTCCGCTCATCACCCCCGATGTCTATCGCGCTCAGCTCTTCCTTGAGGACCTGAAGGCTTATGAGCAAAAAGGAGAGCTGCCGAACCTGCTTTACGTCTTCTTGCCCTGTGACCACACGAACGGGACGCGTCCCGGCTCCCCGACGCCGAGGGCGATGGTAGCCGACAACGACCTGGCTCTGGGCCGGATTGTGGAGGCTGTCACCAAGAGCAAATTTTGGCCAAAGACCTGCATTTTCGTGGTGGAGGACGACCCGCAGAACGGCTTCGACCATGTGGACGGACACCGCACGGTGGCGCTTGTCATCAGCCCGTATACCAAACGGCGCTTCGTGGATCATACTTGCTACAACCAGACCGGCATGGTCAAGACGATCGAACTGATCCTCGGCCTGCCACCCATGAACCAGCTCGACCTGTCGGCGACGCCGATGCGCCCGTGCTTCCAGGCCACGCCCGACCTCACGCCGTACATCTGCCGGCCAAGCCGAATTGCACTGGACGAGATGAACCCACCGCTGGAGAAGCTCAAGGGCCAGGCTTTACACTGGGCGAAGAAATCACTCGAGATGGATTTCGATCAGGAGGACCGGGCGGACGAAGACACTCTCAACCGCATTCTCTGGTACGCCATGCGCGGCCCGAACACGCCTTACCCGGAACGGTTCGCGGGGGCGAAGGGCGAGGATTGATCCGGCTGTAAAACCGATTTGCTAGAATGAAGTGCAGTAGCAACAGTGTAGCGCACAGCCGGGCCATTCGCGAACTGGAAGCTCTGCGTCGAACTTTGCCCAAGAACTTGTAAGGCGAATCCGGAATCACTCTCTCTGCGAGGTTTGGACGGAATTCTGATGGCATCTGCATCCTGTGAACCGACCGCTGCCCCGGTCTTGGACCTGGAATCTACCTCGGCTGAAGTGAAGCGTTACCAGCGCCTGAAGCTGGTCGCCGGCCTCGGCTCGACGGCGCTGAGCCTGTTGGCCCTGGCAATCGTGGCCCTGGTCGCCGGCCCCAAGGTGGACGAGTGGGTCCGTGGCTGGCTGGGAGAGAACGCTTGGTTGCGCTTGAGCGCGCTGGCCTTCGTGTACGCGCTCGGCCTGGAAATCTTGACCCTGCCCCTGGACTTCTGGTCGGGCTTCATCCTGGAACACCGCTACCAGCTCAGCAATCAGAGCTTTGGGGGATGGGTCTGGCGGCAACTCAAGGGTTACCTGGTTGGTGGACCGATTGGCCTGCTGCTGCTCCTGGGCTTGTATGCCCTGCTGTGGTTCACCGGTTCGTGGTGGTGGCTGTGGGCGACAGCCGGGCTCCTGCTCGTCACACTCGTCCTGGGCCAGCTGCTGCCGGTCGTCATCTTGCCGCTCTTCTATAAGGTCACGCGGCTCGATGATTCCGAGTTGCTGGGACGTCTTCAGCGACTGGCCGAGGGTACGGGCTTGAACGTCGAGGGGATCTATCGCCTACACCTAAGTGCGGAAACGCGCAAGGCGAATGCGGCCCTGGCAGGTTTGGGACGAACGCGGCGCGTGCTGCTCGGCGATACACTCCTGGAACAGTTCACACCGGAAGAGATCGAGGTGGTCTTTGCCCACGAAGTCGGACATCACGTTCACCACCACTTACCCAAGATGGTGCTCTGGAACGCCTTCCTCTCGGCGGCCGGCTTCTGGTTGGTCGATGTGGTCCTGCGCTCGGCCGCGGCACCGCTCGGCTATGCAGGCTGGGAGGATCCGGGCGCTCTGCCGTTGCTGTTGCTCGTGTTGACCTTGTTCGGACTGCTGTTGGCCCCGCTCCAGAATGCGCTGAGTCGTTTTTGCGAGCGCCAGTGTGATCGCTACGCGCTAAAGCGAACCGGCCTGGGTACGGCCTACCGCTCGGCGTTCCTGAAGCTGGCCCGCATCAACAAGGCGGACCCCGATCCGCACCCCTTGGTCGTCTGGTTGTTCGATGATCATCCGCCCATCCGGCAGCGGCTGGCCTTGGCGGAAGGTCTGGGCATGGTGCCTGGCTCTAACGTGGGTGGCACTTCCTGAGTCGAAGACTCCGGGCGGTGCCACCTGGAAATGGCTCTCATGATCTTTTAATCCCGCGCCGGATATAGTTATGTCCGCATGGAGGCTGCCTGCTCGTCGCTAGCCAGCGGGCTGGGGCGGGTGGCACGCCAATCGACACGGAAGTCGCGTGGCGTATGCGAGAGCCGACGGACGGTGATCCGACTGGTACCCCTTCACCCCCGCGGCTCTCGCCATCCCTACGAACCGGTTTGATCCGCCGTCATCCCTATGAGGTCTGCCCGGCGGCGGTTCCTCCGGATCGTGCGGTCCAGTTCGAGCGGGCAGCACCGAGATCTGTACAGGCGGTGTTTCGTGCGTGTTCTCCTGATTGAAGACCATAAGCCTCTGGTGCGAGCTCTCAAGCAAGGGCTGGAGGAAGAAGGCTTTGCGGTGGATGCTGCCTACGACGGCGAAGAGGGCGGCTACAAAGCCGAGACAGCCGATTACGACGTGATCATCCTCGATTTGATGCTGCCCAAGGAAGACGGCCTCTCGTTGTTGCAGCGCTGGCGGCGGGCCGGGATGCAGACCCACGTGTTAGTGTTGACCGCCCGCAGTAGCATCGAAGACAAGGTCCGCGGTCTCGACATCGGGGCCGACGACTACTTGACCAAGCCGTTCGAACTGGAGGAATTGTTGGCCCGCCTGCGCGCCCTGGTGCGACGGGGCCATCAGGAGAAGGATCCGGTCCTGCGGATCCACGATCTGGAGGTTGACACGTCCGCCCGCTCTGTGCGGCGTGCCGGGCAGCCGATCCACCTGACCCCCCGCGAATACGCTTTGCTCCAGTTCCTGGCCTATCACCGCGGCAAAGTCGTGACGCGGTCGATGATCTGGGAACACCTGTACGATGAACAGGACGAGAACACCTCGAATGTCGTCGATGTGTACATCCGCTACCTGCGCAACAAGATTGACAAGGGGTTCGATCCGCCGTTGATTCTGACGCGCTGGGGAGAGGGGTATCTCTTGCGGGGAGACGAATCATGAGGTCGATCCGCCTGACGCTCATCGTTTACTTTCTGCTGCTCCTTGCGGTCGGACTGGTAGCGGTGTCTATCTTTGCTTACCAGACGACTGATCAGACTCTTCTGGCTAATGAGAAGGCCCGGAAAGAGCTGTTGCGGGCGCAACATAATGAACGCTGCCGTGTGATTGACGAGAAACTCAATACGGCGCTCTTGTCCCGGGCCCATCTCTTAGCCAACCAGGCCGGGTTTCTGTTCCAGTGGACCCGTGATCGTTATCAGCGGCTCTATGTTCTCGGCTTAATCACCGCCAGCGCCCAGCCGCACAGTCATTTATTTCAGCCCGTCTGGCTCGCGGAGATGCGCTCGAATTCCGGGCCGTCGAGTTCCGGGCCCTTGAGTGGCCTGGTGCGTGTCATGATGGTGACTGAGATTAAGCTGGACGAGGAGAGACTGCCCCCGCCCGAGGGGGGGATCGCGGAGTTCATTCAAGTCAACAGCGGACTGAGCAGTGAGTGGCGTTCGCGTTCCATGGGGCTCGAGCGCTTCTCCTTCGACGTGGTGCGGTTCGCTGAGATCCCCCTGTACGACGAAGTATTCGACGACACCGAACTCACTGGCGTCCCCCTGCGGCGGGTGACGCTCAGGACCCCAGTGGCCCAGACGAGCGATGGCCCGCGCGATGGTCCGCGGGGCTTTCCCGGTCGTTCGCCCCCTCGGTCCAATCCTTCGCGCGAAGCACGTCCGACCCCCACGATCGTCATTCAATGTGCCTATGATCGCACGGAGCATGATGCCACCTTAACGCAGCTCCGAGCCGATTTGGACCTCAAATTGGCTGCGCTTGAAGCCGAATCGGAAGATACGTTGACCTGGCTGCGAACTCGCATGTGCTGGATCGGCCTGGCTACCTTTGCCGCCACGGTGCTGGGAGGTCTTTGGTTGGTCCGGGTCGGGCTTTCGCCCTTGCAACGGCTGTCCGAAGCGGTCAGTCAAGTTTCCGAGCGCGATTTTCGGCTGCCGATCGATCAACGCCACCTACCGCGCGAGCTCCGTCCCATTGTGGAACGCCTGACCGACACCCTGGATCAACTCAAACGCGCTTTTGCCCGCGAGAAGCAAGCCGCCGCCGACATTTCGCATGAACTGCGGACGCCCCTGGCCGCCTTGCTCACCACCATCGAAGTCGCGCTGCGTAAGCCACGCCCCGTGGAAGCATATCGCGAAGTATTGGCAGACTGTCTCACCACGGGCCAGCAGATCAGTCAGCTGGTCGAGCGCATGCTAGCGTTGGCCCGACTCGATGCTGGCGTCGACAGGGTCCGTGCCCGCGAAGTGGATGTGGCGGCGCTGGCCGATCAGTGTGCCGCTCTGGTGCGTCCCCTGGCTGATGCACGGCAGCTCCAGTTGCGGGTGGCGCGCAATGGCCCCACGTCCCTCGTCGCCGACCCGGACAAGCTGCGCGAGGTGCTCACCAACTTGCTTCACAACGCCATCGAATACAACCGCCCGCAAGGCAGCGTGGAGGTCGCCGTGGAGAGGCAGAATGGCCACGTGCAGCTGGAAGTGCGGGATACCGGCATTGGGATTGCGCCGCAGATGCGCGAGCACATTTTTGAGCGCTTCTTCCGCGCCGACCCGTCGCGCCAGGCCGACGGACTGCACGCGGGCTTGGGATTGGCTATTGTCAAGGGGTACATCGATTTGATGGGCGGCACGATCACCGTGGACAGTACCGAGGGCCAGGGGAGCACCTTCCGGGTGCTGCTGCCGGCCGCCTGACCTGCTCGTGATCGTCCCCGCCACTAAGGATGACTTATGCCAGCGCTTCCATCAATCCGTTCTGCCAAGTCGCGTTCCGTCCGGCCCGCTGTCCGGCGGCTGGAGGATCCGGATGTGCTCCTGATGCTGCGCGTCCAGCGCGATGAGCCGGGCGCCTTCGCCGAGTTGGTCGAGTGCTACTGGGCCCGGGTTTTCGGTCGCTTTTATCGGCGGCTCGGCGATCGGCAGGAAGCCGAGGATTTGGCCCAGGAAGTGTTCCTGCGTGTCTACCGCCACCGCCATCGCTATCAGCCGCAGGCCAAGTTCGGCACCTGGCTTTTCCACATCATCCAGAACCTGGCCCGCAATGCCCTGCGGTCGCGGCTGCGGCGGCAGAAGATGCTCTGGCTCCAGGAGGCCGCCCTGTCGCGCGCCGTGGAGGGCCTGACCAGCATCAGCGAAATCACGCGGGTTCTCAAGGATGATGGACCGGAGGGCGCGGCATGATCGCCAACCTGCTGGTGATTGGGTTCATCCTCGCGATGATCTATTGGTGGGGCCTGCAGGGGCTCTTC
>JBGQLF010000192.1:0-10704 GCA_041499985.1 Gemmataceae bacterium | reverse complement strand
CTCGCTAGTGTGACGCGGAGCGGGCGGAATCGTTTCGCTTTCGCTCGAATCCTGGGAGGCTGGCCGAGGCGGCAGGCTAGCCGGTTCATCGTCGCGGAACCCGGAATGCCCCGATTGCAAGGGAGCCGTGCTGGGAGCGGAAACCACGGGGACGGGAGACGCCGCGGGAAAGCGCAGCACCTGCCCACAGCGGGGGCATTTGCCCTTCTTGCCCGCGGCCTTCTCGTTGGTCTTGAGTTTGCAGCCACAGGAGGGGCAGTCAAAGCTACTCATGAGACTCCTCGCGTTGCTGGCCGGGCCAATCAGCGCATGCTTCTGAATCGAGGACAGCGCAGCTGCTCGCCCGAGGCTGTGAGGCGAACTGCCAGCGCGCATCCCACCGAACTAGACTGGGGCGCGGAGACAGCGCCCGAGGATAAGGTCATTATGGCCAACGGAGGAGCCGAGAAACAGGGTAATCCGTTACGGGTTCACTCCGCCCGGCGCCGGAAGAGTGTTCCGCTCGTTGGCTGGCCAGTTGGTCTAGGATGGCACGGTTTTCGGCACGCCGCTGAGGGAGTTCGTCTTCCGCCAGCCCAACTCGAAGGGTAATCTGGGCCCCTTCGAGCAGAGGGGGGCTGGATGGATTGTGTTCCACAACCGCTCCGGGGGCCCCGCAACGCATTGGGTGGCAACGGAACGCAACGCAATTCATGTAGCTCTTGCGGGTCCGGTCCGTGGCGCGCGGATCGCCCAGCGTGGAGCAGTGGACCGCTGCCCAGCCGTGCCTTTGTAGCACCGGCACCCAGTCAGGCGTGCGAAGTGGTGCTTCGCAGAATTCCTTATGATCCTGGGACAGATGGCCAACTGGGCTCGGCCCGTTTTCTCCCGGACTGGCTTTGATCCTTTGGCGTCCGAGACAGTAAGATACCTACTGGTGTACTGAAGGCCCCCGATCCTCCCGCAAGAGGCCCTCGATGACTCCCCAGACCCAGGCTCTTGTCGACGCGGCGCTGGCGCTACCGGAAGCCGAGCGGGCCCTGTTAGTGGAACGCCTGCTGGAAACCCTACCTCCCGAACCAGGTGAACTCAACGAGGACCAACTGGAAGCCGAGCTCGACCGGCGGTTCGACGAGTATCAGCGGGACCCCTCGGTGGGGATTCCTTGGTCTGAGATTAAACGCCCGGGATAGGCGTCTGCCATGGCTGCTGCCACGGTCCTTTTCCACCGGATGGCGCTACGCGAGTACCAAGCCGCGCAGCGGTAGTACGCGCGACGGAGCGCTCAGGCCCGACAGCGGTTTCAGGACGCGGTGGAATGGGCCGTGGAACAAATTGCCCAGGCTCCCGACCGCTGGCCGATGTTTCGCCAGCATCACCATTGGGTGCGCATCAGGCGGTTCCCGTACATCCTGTACTACCGCATTGTGGATCCTGACCATGTGCTCATCGTGGCCGTTGCCCATGCCCAGCGCCGCCCCGGCTACTGGCTGCGGCGTACTCGGCCTTGAGCCTGCTTGGACCAGGCCCGTCCCTTCATTGCTTCACCGGAATCCACGGCGGCCATGTGGAGTCATGCTCAAACAGAGACCCGAAAAGGACCGGCAAAGGGGTCCGCGTCCCTTTGCTCCGTCCTTGTTCCGTATGTCTCACGCGGGAGACAGGATACCGCAGCCGTGCGCGTTCGACGCGGAACAATAGTCGTTCGGTTTGTTCGAAGACCCGAAAAGGGGACGCGGACCTTTATTCCAATACGTCCCCTTTTTTGGCCAGCTCTGGAGCGGCTGCTTGCCGATGAAGTGGCCGGCGATCCGATGAGCGAACAACGATGGGTGCGTAGCAGCCTGCGGCGGCTGAGCGAGCAACTGAAAGCGGAAGGGCACCAGGCGAGTACCGGGACGGTGAGTCGCCTGCTCAAGGACATGGGCTTCTCTCTGAAAGCCAATCAGCGGAAGCAGGGCCGGCCGGGATGCCCGGAGCGAGACGCCCAGTTCCAATACATCGCCTCCCAGCGGCAGCGCTTCACCGCCGCCGGTCTGCCGGTCATCAGCGTGGACACCAAGAAAAAGGAGCTGATCGGCGAGTTCCGGAGCAACGGGCGGACCTGGCGAAGAGAAGCCGAGGAGGTGAACGAGCACGACTTCCCCGGGGCGGCCGAGTGCCGGGCGGTCCCCTTCGGGATCTACGACGTGACCCGGAACAAGGGCTATGTCTACGTCGGCGTGTCCAACAATACCCCGGCGTTTGCGGTTCATTCCAGCGCACGCTGGTGGGAGGAGGAAGGGCAGCGCCTCTATCCGGAAGCAGGCGAGTTGCTCGTTCTGGCGGATGGTGGAGGGAGTAACGGCTGCCGTGTCCGGGCTTGGAAGTGCTGCCTTCAGGAAAGGCTGTGCGACGCCTTCGGGTTGACGGTGACGGTCTGCCACTATCCGACGGGGTGCTCCAAATGAAACCCCGTCGAGCACCGGCTGTTCAGCTATCTCAGCAAGAACTGGGAAGGCAAGCCGCTGAAGACCCTGGGGATCATGTTGGGGTACATACGGGGGACGAGTACAAAGACTGGCCTGACGGTCCAAGCCTACCTGGATGAAGGGGTCTATCGGAAAGCACAAAAGTCGACCCGCCAAGACATCGAGCGGCTCGCCCTGGAGACGCACGTCGTATGCCCTGCCTGGAACTATACGCTTCGTCCGCGGTCAGTTGGGAGGTGAAGGATTGGAAACCCGGTGACCAATTGCAGCTAAGACCTGCAACATCCTGATCACTCCCGCCGCTGCTCGGGGAGAAGGAGCGATCGCCTACCGCGCAGCGGTTTAGTTCAAGGAATTGTATCCGAAGTGCCCGTCCAGTCGCTGCACGTGGCAAGTTCCTGCAGGGCACTTCGGATACAATCCTTAGCATTATGTGCGGCCACAGGAGAAAGCGGGGGGCCAAGTAGGGTAGGCAGCCAGCGCCTTGCCGGTCCTCGTGGCGTCTCTCGACGGACACTATCGACCGTGTGCAGGTTTCCAACTGCCCCCCTCCGAACCGGACTTGCACCTTTCAGTGCATCCGGCTCTCCAGTAAGTCCTTCATAACGCGGGTCCATCGTAGCGGCCGGCGTGGATTCTCTTATGACAGTCCTCGCAGACCACTAGGGTCTTCCGCTTTCGGGCCGACATGATCCGTTCCCAACCCGCCTTCGGTCGTCGTCCCGGCCTGTCGATGTCTGCCAGTTTGCGGATGTGGTGAACCTGTACTGGCTCACCCTCGAGGCCGCACAACTCGCATTTTCCGGCAAGTATCCGCTGGACGACCTCGGAGCGCTTGTTGGCTTGTTTGTGCCATGCTGGCTCGAGCCGGAAGTCCACCACTCCCATACCGTCTGGAATCCTCTCGAACGAGATACCGCCGAACGTGGCAACCAGCGGCTCCTTGTCAGGCCGTTCGATGACGACCTGAAGCAACTTGCGATCAAGGACGCGCACTGCGTACCGTCGGTAGATGTCGGACACCTTGCACTTGAACTTGCTGGCAAGTGTCTTCGTCAAGGATAGTTCCAGCATCCATTTGAGGTATGACATCCGTTTCCTGTTGCCGACATTGGTCGCCATACAGTAGAAGTTGTAAAGTCCTTGCAGGACGCCCTGATACCTTTGAATGATCGTGTAATCAGTCTCAGCAGTCAGTTCGGCCCTGTGGGCAATCTTTCCCTTCCTGCTATAGCGGTCCCGGTACTTGAGAACCACCTTCCGTGGCATCAACAAGGCGATGTTTCCGTTGGTGGTTCGTCTGCCGTTGTCGGAGAGGAGGGTTTCGCACCTCGTCACCTTCACCTCGTAGCCCAGGAACTTGGCCTTGTCATCCGTTGCATGGGTGATGAGGGTCTTCTCCGTCGACAGGGTGAGCTTGAGTTGTCGCTCAAGGAATTCACTAAGTCGCTGGCGAATATCCTCTGCTTCCTTCCTGGGGCCTACGAAGCCGAGAAGAAAGTCATCGGCGTACCGAATGTAGCGCAGCCTTCGGTAATCCGGGTCACACGGAGCCACCGCCATCAGCTTGCGACGTTCGCGTTTCAGACGCTTGACCTCGTCAGGGTCATCCCGCCTTTGTGCGACCGCGATCCGTGTGCGGAAGCTCGCGTACTCCGGGTTGTCCCTCCGGCGTTTGCCCTTCGTATACGTCGGGATCAACGTGTCCTCGGCGAACCTGTCCAGTTCGTTCAGGTAGACGTTGGACAACAGCGGACTAATGATACCTCCCTGCGGCGCACCGCTGAGAGTGTCCTAATGACGCCAGTCCTCCATATACCCTGCTTGGAGCAGGTTCTCGATCAGCCGCACCAGTCGGCTGTCGTGGATGTCTCGCCGGATGATCTCCAACAGAACCGTGTGGTCGATGTTGTCGTAACACCCTTTGATATCACCCTCGATGAACCAGACCGTTCCTTTCCACGTCTTTTGGATCTCGCGGAGGGCCGAATGGCACCCCCGGTTGGGCCGGAAGCCGTGAGAATGGGTGCTGAACCTCTGTTCGTAGTATGGCTCAAGCAGCGTCCTCAAGCTTTCTTGCACGAGTTTGTCGCCCCAGGTCGGAATCCCCAAGGATCTTGTACCTCCTTTCGGTTTGGGAATCTCCATCCGACGGACTGGAGCCCAGTGGTATCGTTCCTGTCGCAACAGGTCGATGATACCCTGGACCTTCTTGAGACTCATACCATCCACCGTCTCCTCAGTGGCACCCTTGGTCGTCGCACCGGCGTTACGGTAAATCTTGCCGTAGGCACGGAGGAAGAGTTCAGGATCGAGTAGATGTCGGTAGACACGTTCCAAAGGGAGTCCCCTGGCCCCTCGCTTTTGATAGATGTCCAGAAGGGCATCGGCATTCTGCATTACGCATACCTCCGCCTCTGAGCATCTGACTCGCCTGCCACCCTTCGCCCTGTGGACGGTTTTCCCGTCCTCCGACTACTACGGTGGCTCCGTCGCCTTGAGGCTCTCGCCTGTTAGGCGATCCCGTGTTCCGTGCGTCGCTGACGATGAGGTCGCTTTAGGTGCCCTGTTCGTGTCCTTGCGATCGTTAGAGACGATCCCATTGCCCCAAGCGTGTCGCAGACGCAGGTCGTTCACGTCTGGTGAGGCAATCACGGCTGTCAGCCGCTGTAGCCGCGCTGTGAGCTTTACAGAATGGACACTGGGGTTCAAGCAATACAGCCTTCACCGTGGCAACCGGGCCTCGACCGGCGGGGAACCAAGCGGCTTCGTCCCCCCCTGCCTTTCCAGCCATGCTGCTTTTCCTCTTGGCTTTCGCCGTGGAGGTTGTGACCCCTCCGAGGTGGGGCTGGTGGCCCAGGAGTCTCACGCTCAACTCCTCCCGTGTTACACGGGGATCAAACGACGCCGTGACACGGCGCACCGACCCCGCTCACCTGCCGGCTCTCCTACAGCGTTATGGCCTCGATCCAGCCGTTCGCCGAATCGAGATCGAGGAAGACACGCTTGAGAAGGTCGTGCTGCGGCTGATCACCGTCCGCGAGACCGAGGCCGAGGAGGCCACAGATGCCCATCGCGCTTAGCAAGACTCTGGCGGTCGCCCAGCGCGTTCTTCAGCAGCTGGGCCACGATCGGCGCTTCCTGGGCCTCTCCCTCGTTGTGCCCGTCATTCTCATCGCCGTCCTGAAGATCTTCTGGGAAAGCCTGGAGTCCGCCTTCCAGAGTCCGATGTCGCCGCTGGAGGGGCTGAAGCCGCTCTTCGAGAACCTCGAAATGCCCGCCGAGGTCCAGCGATGGATAGGAGCGAACCTGGCCCCGCTCCTGGGTCAACCGCAAAAGCCTCCCATCGAGCCGACGCAAACCCTGGTGCCGGTGGCCGCGTTCACCGTGCACTTGTTGACTTACGTGCTCTGTGCGATCGGACTCGTTCGCGAGCGCACCGCTCAGACGCTGGCCCGGATGTTCGTGAACGGCTACCGCCAGGGCGAGGTCATAGGCGGCTACGTGCTCGCCTACACAGTCCTGGCTACCGTGCAAAGCCTGATCGTGCTCACGGAACTCGCGGTCCTTTTTCGATTGCCTTACGGCGCCACCACCTTCTTGGCGCTCTACCTGGTGATCTGGATGCTCGCCGTCACAAGCGTGGCCCTGGGCATCTGCCTCTCGAACTTCGCGCGCAACGAGGGGCAAGTCTTGCCTTTCTTTCCGGTGGTTGCTATCCCGTCCCTCCTGCTCTCCGGCGTGATCATCTCCGTGGACAAGC
Organism: Gemmataceae bacterium; assembly: GCA_041499985.1. Classification (GTDB taxonomy): domain Bacteria; phylum Planctomycetota; class Planctomycetia; order Gemmatales; family Gemmataceae; genus JBGQLF01. Next base: position 4,491 of record JBGQLF010000192.1, on the reverse strand, counting down.
TCCCCGGCTGGGCCCAGTGGCTGAGTCTCGCCACGCCGCTGTACTACGCGAACGCAGTCATCCAGGGACTCATCAAGCCAGGCGGCAGTCTCACCGCGGACTGGGTCAACCTGGTCGGGCTGCCGCTTTATGGAGGAGTGATCCTTTTTCTGGCCACGCGGACACTCCGCGAGGTCGATTGAGGCGGCTTTGCCGACGCCGATGGCGTGTATCCGCTGCAGCAACTGCCATTGCCCTGCGGCACCCACCCTGCCAAAATCCGTATGTTGTCAACGCACTGTATCCCGGATTCCCTCAAGGGTCTGCATCCTCAGCTTTTTGGAGAGATTTATTCCCGTGTTCTTCGAACCCGAGCGAACCCAGTTCGATTTGAATTTCCGGTTGTTCGGCATTCCAGTCCGGGTCCATCCGCTGTTTTGGCTGATTAGCGCCATTCTGGGGTATTGGTCCCTCGATCTGGGCATCGAGTATTTGCTCATCTGGATTGGATGTGTCTTCGTATCGATCTTGATTCATGAGATGGGCCATGTCTGTATGGGCCTGGTGTTTGGGGCGCAAAGTCATATCGTCCTCTACAGCCTGGGCGGCCTGGCAATCGGCAGCAACAATATACCTGGCCGCTGGAGGCGCATTGCCGTCTCCTTCGCCGGCCCACTGGCGCAATTCTTGCTTTATGGGTTGATCATCTGGCTGATCCCGCGTGTCCTGGATCTCGGCCAGGCCGGGCCCTTGACCGGGTTCGCGCTTAGGGCCTTGATCGGGATCAACCTGTTGTGGCCCCTGCTGAATCTCCTTCCGATTTGGCCACTTGATGGGGGGCGCATCAGCCGCGAATTGCTGGACTGGCTCATGCCGAGCAACGGCATTCGCTTCTCACTCGGTCTCTCGTTTCTCGTCGCGGCGATTATGGCAGTGAACGAACTGACCTCGGCCAACGGGCATCCGCTGCTGCCTTATGTGCCGACCTCGGGCTCGATGTACAATGCCATGTTCTTTGCCATGTTCGCCGTCAGCAGCTTCCAGTCGATGCAGCTCGAAAGCCAAAAGCCCTGGCGGCGCCACGATCCCTGGGACCGGGATTGATCGGCTGTGGCCCCCGCCTTCACTCGCCGTTGCCGCGTCCTTCCAGCAGACGCGTGAGCCGGTCGGTCAGCTCTTCGTCGGCGGCCACGGACCAGGGAAACTCCTGGGGTGTCTTGAAGCCGCCCTCCGCGGTGAAGCTGGCAATGGGAGCCGTGCACATCGGTAAGGCGCCGAGCGTGTTGCCTTTGAAACACAGTTCGAAACCGCTCACCTGATTGAGGTCGGCGGCGTCGAGCGTTCCGGGCGCGAACAGAGTCGGCCCGTCCGTGATCAGGACCTCTTCTTCCATGAGCAGCGGCGCTTGCACCGCTCCCGTTACCTGGGCGCGGACCTGAAGGGGACACAGGCCGGCCATGCCGGGCTCGCGGCTACTGACCAGGAAACACGGGCCGAAGCGTCCTTTCCCGTCCAGAGGGGGCACGTGCCGGGTTAAGCTCACGCCGTGCTTCTCGGACTGAACGACAAAGCGCGTGTCGGAAACACGCAACGAACGCTGGAAACTGCGCTGCGAGATGGCTCGGACCTGATGGGTAGCCAAGGGCGTGTCCGCCAACATCCAGGTCGCCGTCCAGGTGCCGATGCGCCGCGGGAAACGGCGCGGCACTACCGTAACCAAGGCGCGCTGACCGGCCAATTGCGAACTGCACAGGCGAACCGGGACGGTGTGAGCAGCGCCGTCCCGCTCCGAGCGGAACTCCACCTGGAAACCCAGGTCGAGGAGTGGAACCAGGCTCGTGGGACTGGTGAGCACCGCGCTGGCCATCAGGCCCCGGCACTGCGTCGCGACGAAAGTCTGGCAAGCCACACTTTGATCGCCGAGCCGGACGAACAGCGTCGGCATTTGCAACTCGAGGTTGCGGAGGAACTCGTCGCGGCTAAGCACCGGCAGCGTAAGCTGACCCAGCGAGGTCGTCCGCCAGAGCAGCTCGGCGGTGGTGGATTGCGCCAGAGCCGGGAGGCGGAAGAAGGCGCGATAGCGTTCGTCGGCTTCCTGGCGGCGCAGGCTCTCGGCGGGAATCGGCTCCTGTTGGCCCACGCGGAGCTGGAACTCGGCCTTGCGCCGAGCGACACTGGCCGGCAAGCGCACCAAGGCCTCGACCAGGACGGCCTCCGCATTCCAGGGAATGGGTTGGTCGTGCAAGGTCAAGCCGGCTTTTTCGAAGCTATAGTGCAAGGCCTGCGGCTGGGGGCCTGATCGGTGCATCAGCCAGAGGTCATGCACCGCCCAATCTCGCCAACGCCTGATCCAGGGCCACATCGAGGTCCTCCAACGAGGAAGGCGCCGGTCCCGGCTGGCAGATCAAGCATTCGGCCGAGCGGGGAACACGGAACCGATACGGGTGGAAAGCTTCCTCAAACACATCGGGTACCCGTTGGAGAGTCAGTAACAAACTGGTGAATCCGGGGGCATAGCCCACGGGGTCGGCCAGGAGGCCCAGCGTGACCAGCGCGTGCAACGACGCAATGGCATGAATCGACGCCATGCTCGCCGGCACCGTTGTCTCTGCGGTTGCCGCGCCAGGCTGGGAGTAGTCGGGAGCCTTCGACTTCTCCTGCGGCACCGCGCGCTGTAAATGGCTGGCCACACAGCCGTAACACGGACCGCCGGGCACAAACCAGTGGACAAAGCCACCGATCCCTCCGCTGAGTACTTCTCCCAGCGTCCACGGCCTGCCATGCCGGCGCATCAGGGCATCCCAGTAATACTTGGCCGGCTCATTGTCGGCCGCACAAACTCCGATATCCGCACTGGCAGCGGCCTCCTCGATCGCCCCTTGAACCAGGGGATCGAGCAAATCCGCGGCCAACACGTTCACTTCCAGGTCCGGGCGTCGTTCGTGCAGCCAGCGCTGGGCCAGGTCGGCTTTGCGCTGGCCAACAACGTCCCGGGCAAACAGATGGCGCTCGACGTTGTGGACCTTATAAACGTCCGGTTCGATGAGGGTAAGGCGCGTGATGTGGGCATCGCGGCTAAGGAGATCCAACACCGGCATCCCGCCACTGCCCGCCCCGACCTGGAGCAAGTGCGCCATTGGTTGTCTCCAGTTGGGTCAGAGGACAGAAGACAGAGGACAGAAGACAGCAGAAACGGGTTGCAACTCTGTCTTCTGTTCTCTGTCCTCTGTCCTCTGTCCTCTGATCGTCTTTCTATTTGGCTTCGGGCAGCGGCCATTCGCCGCTGTCGTGCCAAATCTCGTAACAGGCCAGCCAGCGCCACGCCGCCTGAACGGCAAAGACCGAGGTAAAGCGGGCCGGATCCCAACGGCTGGTCGTGCGGGTGCTGCCCTGACGCCATAGACACAAGGTTTGCCCTTCGAGCAGGTGCGGACAATGCTTCAACGGCGTCAGCACGCGCGTCTCCGGCGGAACCGTCGGGTAACTCGAGACCAAACGGGTTTCCACTTGATACACGTTGTGCCCGGGCTTGAGGCGGTAACGCAAAACCAGACTGCTGCCCAACCGTGTCAACTGGACCTTGAAGGTCGCATCCCGGCCCTCATTGTAGCGTTCGATGACCGGAATCTCCACGGTCAGCAGCCGCCGCTTCCCGGCTTCGCTGTCGAGAAGACCCATGATACTCCACCGTGAACGACGAACGCGGCTGGATGAATCCGACTCGCAAACCGAGCCCGATTCAGCACTGCGCGTTGATCATTCAGCGCTCCTCGTTGTTCGTTTCGGAAACCGCTTCAAGAAGGGGACTGGACCTTTCAACTCACAGGTCCAGTGCCCTTCTTGAAACGGCTTCTAATAGTGACAGGGGACCGACCGGATCGCGGAAATAACCTCCTCGTCCGTGATCTCGTCGGCGGTACCGATAAAGCTGGTGTCGCGCCGGTCCATCAAGATGGCCCGGTCGTTCTCCGCGTTCCCCCGCAAGGCGGCGATCAGCTGCCGACGCTCCGTGTCATTGAGTGGACGAAAATCCATGGACGTTCTCCTTCCTGAACAAAAAAGACCTCAAGACAGTTGCTCCTCTTAAGCTGCCAGTTCCGCCAAGAGGAGGTAAACGCCTCGATCAATGCGATCCTCATGCGGATCGGTGACATAGGGTTCGCCCCCGCGGAGCACGACATACGTCACCTGCTCGCCCTCTAACAGGAGGCGGATGGCGTTGCCGGGTTCCGACAGGGGTAGTTGCGCCATCAAGGCGGGACCCTGCTTTCCTTCCACTACTTCAAAAGTCACGCCAGCCTGTTGCCGGCAGAGGCGATCGAGTCGATCCGCGTGCGCTTCGACCGTCGGCCAGACTGAGTGCAAGCTGCGTGCCAAATCCGGTCCCAGCGTGAGCTCCACCGGCAGAGTCCGGTACTTATCCTCGCCGTCCCGCAAAGCGTACCACGACAGGGTCAGCTTGCCTAGACTCTGCACGTGCGGCTTGGGCTGATGGGCGATCAGGGCGCCGTT
>JBGQLF010000191.1:0-10707 GCA_041499985.1 Gemmataceae bacterium | reverse complement strand
CTCGACCAGGTGTCGCGCGCCTGACGGCCTATCTGGACAATTATCGCGGCAAGCGCTTGCGCCCAGCTTTGCTATTATTCACCGCCCGTGCCTGCGGTCGCGTGACCCCGGCCCATCCTGTGCTGGGCGCGGTCGTGGAAATGATTCACACCGCGACGCTCGTGCACGACGATGTGCTGGACGAGGCGGTGGTGCGGCGGCACGTCGGCACCGTGAACGCCGGCTGGGGGAATCAAACCAGCATTCTCCTTGGCGACTATCTATTCACGCACGCCTTTCACTTGGCCAGCACGCTGGACGATGTCCAGGCTTGCCGACTGATTGGGAGGGCCACCAATCGCGTTTGTGAGGGGGAGTTACAGCAGAACTGTGAGCGGGGCAACCTGGCCCTAAGCCAGGAGGAGTACCTGGACATCATCGACGGCAAAACCGCCGAGCTGACTTCCTGCTGCTGTCGCCTGGGGGCCCTTTACAGTGGTGCTTCCGCCACCGTGGTGGAGAACCTGGCGCGCTATGGCCGTTGGCTGGGGATGGCCTTCCAGATTGCGGATGATCTGCTGGACCTGGTTGGTGAGGAACGCACCACGGGCAAATCCCTGGGTACGGACGTCGCGCAGCAGAAGCTCACCTTGCCGTTGATTCGCCTCCTCGCTCAGGCCCCGACGGAACTGGCCAACCGCCTGCGGCAGCTGCTTCGCACTCCGGGGAATCACAAACGCGAGGCCCTCGGCCCCTACCTGGCGGCTACCGATGCCCTGGCTTACGCGCGGGAACGCGCTGTCGACTTCGCTGCACGGGCCCGCGCCGAGCTCGCCTGTCTGCCCGCTTCACCCTGCCGAGGTATCCTCGAAGCACTCACAGAGCGCGTGGTTCACCGCCGGGCTTGACGGGATCGAGCGGACGATCCGCGATTGGCATCTGTCCTCTGTTCTGTCCATGTCTTCAGTCGACCGACTCCGCATGCCTGAGATCATCCGGGTAGGCATCGGGCAACGCGTTCGGATGACAAGGGGGATTGTCCTTCTGGTCGCCGTCGGCGTCCGGAATGGCGTCCGCGGCTTCTTTAAGCAGTTTGGCTACTTCCTTGGCCTCGATCTGTTGGGTGCGGTCGTGAAGCGGTTCAGCCAGAGCCGCGGGACCAAGGTGGACACGAAACTTGTAGCTGGCAATAGTTAGCTGATCATTGGGCAGCAGGGCAGCGCGGCGAATGCGCTGGCCGTTGACCCGCGTGCCATTCGTACTACCGAGGTCGCGAAGTAGCAGCAAGCCATCGGTCTTGACAATCACGCAGTGCATCTTGGAGACGCTCTTGTGCTCCAGGCGCAGATCGCACTCCTCCTTGCGGCCGACGACCGTCAGGTCTTTGACAAGGTCGATAGGAGGATTCCCGTCGAGGGGAATCAGTTGGGCGCGCATGGCTAGCACGAGCAGACTCCGTCAAGCGATTGCCGTGAGACACCTGGCGAAACGGCCTTATCTCCTTACTATAAACCTGGCGCAGAGGGAATCCAAGCGCCGAACCGGGAAAGCCTTCGGAGCGTGTCCCGAAACTGGCAAGAGAGGCCGAGTGTTCCACGCACACCACCGGATCCACCCCACGGATGACGCCGATGACACGGAGCGAAGCGAAAGCCGGAGCCCAATCACCGCCTGGCGAGCCGTGTCCTCTGTGGTTTTCTGCCAGGGAGGATGCATGAGCACGCGTCGCCAGGAAACTCAGAGCCTCGTGCATCCGGCCGAGGGTACCGTGCAGGCTTATCTCTCCAGCACGGGAGAGCCGGCCGATTGGGCCATGCTGTATGTCCACGGTTTTGGCTCGGCCCGGACGGGGGAAAAACCGGCAGCCTTTGAAGCCGCGTGTGCCCGGCGCGGCTGGACTTTTGCGAGCTTTGATTTCCGCGGCCATGGCCAATCGAGTGGCAACATGCTCCAGCTGCGTGCGGCGGGCCTGCTGGAAGACCTTAACGTGGTTTGGCAGTACCTGGCCGGCCGGGGCGTTCGCCGATTGGGGCTGGTCGGCTCCAGCATGGGGGCTTGGGCGTCGGCCTGGTTCAGCGTGAGGGTTCCGGAGTCTGTGCTGGCATGTGTCTGTCTAGCACCCGCGTTCAATTTCTTCCACTATCGCTGGGCTTGCCTCAGCGAGAGCGAACGCCAGACCTGGAAACAGACGGGCCGACTGCGCGTCCGCAATCGGTGGGTTGACACGGAGGTCGGCTACGGCCTGGTGGAAGAACTTGACCAGTTCCCGGTTGGGCTGTTGGCAGTTCAGCTGAATCGACCCCTGTTGATCTTCCATGGCGTTCTAGATGACATCGTGCCCTACACCCACAGCCTTGCCCTGGTGGAGCAAGCGGTCTCACCGGAAATCGAGCTTCGTCTGTGGAAGAGCGCGGATCACAGGCTGCTGGCGTACAAAGACGAGATGGCCGAGGAAGCTTGCCGGTTCTTCGCTCGCTGGCTGTGAGGGCTGCGTCCGAGGCGAACGGCTAATCCGCGGGTCTGAACCCTAGCTCCGCCAGCGCCTGCCGGGCCTCGGGATCACTGAGCAGTCGCCGGAACGCTTGCACCGCAGGCCGATCGCGCCGGCGGCGTGACACGACGAAGTCATATTGCTCCTCTTGCAGAGGTAGAAAGCCCAGGCCGGCCTCTGCGGCCACGGTGGCAATGGCCACGCCCCAATCCGCCCGCCCCTGGGCCACCGCCGCCGCGACTGCGTTGTGCGACCTGGCCTCCGTCAGATAACCGCCCGGTCGGGCGTCGCCCAGGAGCCGATCGATCAGCAGGCGGGTGCCACTGCCTCGATTGCGGTTCACCAGCAGACAGCCAGGGTCGGTCAAAGCGTGCGTCACCGCCCCGGCGACGGTGCAGTCTTCAAACCGACGATCCCCCCGCCGAAAGACGACCCCCTGAAGCCGACTGTAACCCGGCAATAGCTCCAGGTCTTCAGTCACATACGGACGGTTATACGTGTTGGTCTTTGGATCGAGCAGATGAATGCCGGCCAGATCGCACTCACCGCGCCGAGCGGCGAGCAAACCCCCGGTGCTACCCACGGCCAGGAATTTGCTGCGGAACCCCTGTTCGCGTAACCGGCCCAGCAGGTAATCGAGGCCGACGCAGTGACTGCCGATCACCACCAGGTCCGCCGGTTGCAGCCCCTGGCCGAGAAGGTGCACCTGCACGGGTTGGCCAGCTTCGAGGTACTCCCGCTGCCGCGGGATGGTCACAAAACCGTCGGCCCGGCTGAAGGTCGTCACGGACCCGGAGCCTTTGCCCATGGGATAAGCGACCAAGTCCTTCTCATTGGCGACCAGGTTGACGAGCAAGTATTCGGTCCGGCCACGTTCGGAATTGACGCGGAGCGGCAGGCGGGCCGAGACGATCGCTGTCGGCTCGGGTTGCCGACCGGCCAGGCGACGCAGAACCGGAGCGACAAACTCTTGAAAGGTAAAAATCGCCGACGTAGGGAAGCCGGGCAAAACGACGACCGGTACGGTCCGGGGTCCCGTGCCCGGGCGCGGGCGGTGGACAGCGGCCAAACACAGTGGCTTGCCTGGCTTGAGCGCGACTCCATGGGCGACGATTCCGGGTGGTCCCAGGTCGCCGACGACGCGATACGACAGGTCTCCTGCCCCCTTGGAAGTGCCGCCCGAGAGGAGGACCACATCGCAGGCTAGCGCCTCCCGCAAGGCCAGTTCGAGAGCGCTGCGGTCATCCGGGACGATTCCCAGGGGCACCGGCTCTCCGCCGAGTTCACGCACGGCATCGGCAAGGATGGTTGCATTGCTATCGTACACCAGCCCCGGGCGCATCGGCGTGCCCGGAGCGATCAGCTCGTCCCCGGTCGAAAGGATGGCAACCCGCGGCCGGCGCACCACCAAAGCGGTGGCCAGGCCCAGTGCGGCCAGCACCCCGGTTTCCCGCGACGTCAGCAGCTCCCCGCGGCGAAGCACCGTTTCCCCCCGGCCGATGTCGGTCCCAGCGAAGGCGATATTGGCGCCGGGCGTCACCGGCCGTCGCACCAGGAGTTCGACCCCGATGGCATCGGTGTGCTCGATCATGATGACGGCATCGGCGCCGCGTGGGACCACGGCCCCTGTGGCGATAGTGGTTGCCGTGCCGGCGGTCACTGGTTGGCTTGGAGTCACCCCAGTTGCCAAGATCTCGCTGTTTAGATGCACGGAACGCGGCTGGTCTTCACTAGCCCCAAAGGTGTCTTCGGCCTGCACCGCGAAACCGTCTACATTGGAGCGGTCGAAACTAGGTACGTCGATCGGTGAAACGACATCGCGCGCCAGCACCCGGTGTAGCGCCGCCTCCAACGGCACCTCCTCGGCTGCGAGGGGTTCCAGATCCAGAACGGCGTGAAAACGGCGTTCGGCCTCATCGCGATCGATGACGTCAAGGAATTGTTCCTGTTTCATGTCCGAACTCCACCGTAAAGGATGAAGGAAGCAGGATGAATCTCTCCTTCATCCTTCCTCCTTCTCCGGGACACTGTCGTCGTACAGGAACACTTGCACTTCGTCGCCGGCGGCATGGCCTTCGCTGTCGCGCGGCACGATCACAAAGCCGTCGGCGCGCGTGGTGGAGCTCAGGATCGACGCGCCGCTAGTAGCCAACGGCTCGACCTGGCCGGCGACCAACAAGACGCGGACATAATCGACCCGCCCGACGGCGGAGGCGATCTTGCGCGCCAGGGGCAGCCAGCAGGTGCGGTGGGGCCAGTCCATGCAGTGGCCGCCGAGCCGGCGCACGGCGGGACCGGCGAAAAAATCATAGGCACACAAGCAGGAAACCGGATTGCCCGGCAACAAGAAGACGGGACGGCCGCTGAGGAAGCCGACGCCCGCGGGACTCGCGGGCCGCAGAGCAACGCCGTGGACGCTCAGCTCACCGAGGTCGGCCACGACTCGCGGGGCATGGTCTTCCTGACCCACCGAAGAGCCGCCGGAGACCAGAATCACATCCGCGTCGGCCGTGCGCAAAGCGGTTTCCACGGCCTCGCGGGAATCCGCCACAAGTGCCGCGGTACGGGGCAACCCGCCATCGCGCTGCACCAACGCCTCGAGCATCACCGAGTTGCTATCGATGATGCGGTAGCCCTGGGGAGCCGCGCCGCAAGGCAGTAGCTCATCGCCGGTGATGATCAAAGCCACCGTCGGTCGGCGGACGACAGGGACCTCGCCGTTTCCCAGCGATGCCAGTACGCCAAGATCTTGGGGACGAAGAACTCGCCCGGCATGCAGGACGACCGTACCGGCCTGAATGTCTTCGCCTTGGTGACCCACATGGCGCTGCGGCGGGACCGCTTCACTCACGCGCAGCCGGCCGGCACTCTCTTCGGCGGCCTCGACCTGAAGCACCGCGTCGGCCCCCAAGGGCAATGGAGCCCCGGTCATGATGCGTACCGTTTGGCCCTGCTGGAGGACGCCGGGGAACGGCCTGCCCGGAAACGCCTCTCCGACCACTTCGAATTCGAGCGGGTTGTAAGGACTGGCGCCGAAAGTCTCCTGCCCGCGGAGGGCGTAGCCATCCATGGCAGCCCGGTCAAAGCCCGGCACGGCGAGCGCAGCTGTGATCGGGGCGGCCAAGACGCGGCCGGCCGCAGCGTGCAGATCGACGACCTCAGGCGGGAGGGGATGGAGACGATTTGCCAGCAGGGCCAGTACGTCCGCCACCTCGGCACGATCCCGAAAACCGCGCATACGGACGTCGAAGAAGTGGGCCGCAGCGGCGGAGTGGCGAACAGGATCAGGGGCAGCACTCATGGAGCAACACGTGTGGATCAAGCCGGTCCAGGATTCAACCTCGTACTGTCATCTTATGGTCGACTTTGGAGTGCTTCAAGGAACCCGTCGACAGAGCCACTGCGGCCGTTACATTCCGCGCCATCGGCATAATCGGTTGTGCGTAGGGTAGGCGAACGGCATTCTGAGGACGAATCGCATTGCCTGGGTCTGACCTCTGTTCTACCGTGGTGATAGGTCGCGGGGCGTTGCTCGCGATCCTGTGGAATAGGGTCGCTCAACCGCAGCGGAATACGGTTGTGTTCCCCGTCATCCACCTAGTTAGTCTCGCAAGGCATGGCCCACCCCTTCGGACGATGACGGCGGGAGCCCAGCGAGCGGAAAGAGAAGGAGAAATCGACCATGATTGTGCGTCCTCTTTGCGCGGCACTGATCGCAGGTACCGTTTTCCTCCAGGCAGGCTGTGGTTGTCATACGCTGGCCCGGCGGCCGGCACCTGCGCCCGCGGTCGTGAACGCCGCCCCATTCGGCCCGGCGGCGAATCCCAACTGTCCCGATCCGATTCCCCCGGCCCCGGCTCCGATACCATCTCCCGGAGCGCCCGCCGCAGCGATTCCGGGCGGCTACCGCTGAGCCCCTCGCTACAACGAGCAAGTCAATGTTTCCTTTCGATGGGTAGCCAAAGGCGGAAGCCGCCTGGGTCATCCCTGCCCCGAGGGTTGCGAATGACCCCGTGCGCGAGGCCAGCGGGAGCAGCTGCGGTCGTGGTGATGTTGCTGCTCGCGCTCGGAGCCACGGCGGGAGCGGCCCAGCTGCGCTATCACTATGTGCCGGCGGACGCCTACGGCAACACCCGCCTTCAGCCCGCGGGTCCCGGAGGCGTCGAGGGCGAGTACCAGACCTGGCTCGGCCTCGTCTCCAAACCCGCTCCGGCTCAACCGCGACCCACCCACTTGGTCACGTTTCGCCATCCCTGCACGGGCGGTACCATCACGGTTCCGATCCGCTTCCCTGAGGGGACTCCCCGGCTGGAGTACCGCCCAAACCGGATCGTCTACAACTACGGTAGCTATACCGTGGAGGCGCACTTCCTGCCCGACGGCTCCATGAACATTATCTACAATAGCGGCCTGCTGCGCGCTCCGTGACTGTCGTTTCGGTCAACCCTTGCCCTCCCGCTGCCACTTTTCCTCCGCAGCACTCGGCCGCAGATACAGCGGTTCGAGCGTCCAGACCTCGTCGCGCTCACCGCGCAGGTAGCGCTCCAACCCGCTCTGGAGCAGGGTTTGCGGATGCGGATCCCACTGCGCGGAGTTCACGATCTTGGTCCCGACCGGAAGCCGCCGTTCATACACGCGCAGGCCCGGCCCACTGACCCAGACATCTTCCGGCCGTTGCGCGAGCCATTGTTCAAATGGTTGGATAGCTAAAGGCGAGAACGGGTGCCAGCCAGCTCCCGAACTTGGCCGCACAAATCGTTGCGCATAGACCTTGTCCTGCTGCGCGTCGGCGAGGACTTCGATGCCCGCAGCCTCGTCCGGTGCTTGCAGGGCAATGGCGGCGAAGGTATCGAGGGCGAGGAGGACGCAGCCCGTGGCGTAAGCCAAGGTCTTCGCGGACATGATGCCGACGCGCAGCCCGGTGTAACTGCCGGGACCTCGGCTGACAAGGACGCCGTCGAGGTCGCGCGGCCGCCAACCTTGCGCCGTCAGGAGCTCGGCCACGGCGGGTGCCAGGTCGCGGGCATGGCGCCGTGCCTCGTCGAGAGCCCGGCTGCGCTGCACCGTTTCTCCGAGCGCCAGCGCCACGTGGCCAATGCGGCCGGACGTTTCCAGAATCAGCAAACGCGGCTGCGTCGAAGTCATGGCAGCGTCCTTCTCGACCTGGCGCGCCAGGGCGGCCACGCCAGAAACAGCGTGACGACGCCGAATTGACGGCAGGATAGCCTTCAACCTACAATGTGCCCGCAAGGACGGAAATAGAAACTGATCTGACACCCCAAACGGAACGGAGGAAGCGATGAGCGCGCCGACCGTACTCACGATCCATATTGACGGAGCCGCACGGGGCAATCCGGGTCCGGCGGCCTGTGCTTATGTCATCACGCGAGACGGTGCCCCGCCCATTGTGGAGGCACAACGCCTTGGCTCCACGACCAACAATGTCGCCGAGTACACTGCTCTCTTGCGTGCCCTGGAGCGCGCGGGCCAGCTCGGGGGCAAACAGCTCCTCATCCGCAGCGATAGCGAGCTCTTGGTCAAGCAGATGAATGGCCAGTATCGCGTCAAGAATGAGCAGCTCCGCATCCTGTACGAAGAGGCCAAAGGACTGTGTGCACAGTTCGACTCGGTTGCGATCCGCCATGTTCCGCGCTCGGCCAATAGCGACGCCGACCGCCTGTGCAACGAGGTGCTCGACGGGCGCCGGCCGAGCATGCCGGGACCAGCAGCGCTGGAGCAGGAAGCGGAGAGTGTCGATACGCCTCCCGAGGCGGTCCACCGGGAGGCGCTCCGCTGTTTGCGTTCCGCCGTGACGGCCTGGATGCAGCACGCGACCGACGCACCTTTGCCTGAAGAGATTTGGGACCAGCTATGGGATATTCTTGAACAGGGTGGTGTCTTGCGCAGCCCCACCATCGAGCGGCAACAACGGTAAAGAACTGTTTCAAGAAGGGGACTGGACCTGTGATTTTGGAGGTCCAGTCCCCTGTTGTCTTTCCCAGAAAGGTCCGCGTCCCCTTTCTTGCCCTCTGGTGTTTCAGCCCTCGGCCGCCGAGCTGCATCGCCACGCCGGTGAGTGGTTTGGCGACCCGGAGATTTATACCTGGTTTGCTGCCAACCTGCACCGCATGCGCGAGCCGTTGCTACGGCTTTACGTGCGTGCCCAGGGAATTGAAAGCCGCCGGCATGGACTGGACCGAGGTGCTGGCGGTCGAAGCCGAAAACCGGCGGGCACGCCTGGCCGCCGAGCTGTTGGCGAACAGCGCGTTTGCCAATACGGCGCAACGCGTGGAGGCGTTCGTCCGGCAGGGCGGCGGCTGCCGGGCCGCCTGCTTCAACTCCCGGTGGCGCTTAGGCGGTGGGCCGGCGGAGCAAACCACGTAGCATGTCATCGTTCGGTTCCGCTGTCTCGGCGAGACATCCCGCCTGCGGGTTCAGGAAGCGGGATGGCGCTGCCGCACCGCACTGGTTACAATCCAGAGCCCGAATCGCCATCACAACCATGCGCTCATCCATTTCTATGGGGATGGGACGGGACACGGGTTTACTGGGCAGCGCGGCATCAGAGCTACACCAGAGCTACACCATTCGAGAGCTTGACAGGGCTTCCAAGCGGGAAGAAGATACTCGCCATTGCTGAAGTAGTTCTCTTCCTCGGAAAAAATCGAGATGAAATGTTCGGGCAGCACTGTGAAGAAGTTGTCCCCGCAGAGTGGAGGGGGAAGATGCCAGGTTACGCGATCAGAAGGCGTGTTGCTTATAGAATGGCCAGATAGTCAAGGTAATCGACGCCTTGGCAGCGAAAAGCACGGGAATTCGCTTGACTGGCGGTTCCCGGTTCGTAGAATACCCAAACTATGCAGATTACGCGAGATTCCGAGCCTTCGCACCGTTTAGGTGGAGACGGTGGGTGAGCCTAACGTCTGCGTTGCGGCGCTGGAGGATCCAGTCGATCTCCCACACCTCTGCTTCGCAGGTGGTTCGATCAAGCGGCTACGCTAGGCTGCGATATTCCGGACAGTGGACTTGCGCTTCCCAGCATGGGACACACGCAGCGAGTATTCTGTTTGGGAGGCACGGTGGGCCAACGGCAGGGATCGTCCCGAATTGCTTGAGGCTCATTGTCCCAGTGTTCGCCGTTTGGCGGATGCAGTGACGTTATGTGATCAGAACGGCGCACCGATGGTGGCTGCGGCAGGTAGTGATGGTCGCGAGTACCTCCACTGCTGTGAAAACACAGGACTCCAATGGCAGGTGCCCAGGTTGCAAGGCAAACGAGCACGCAGGTGGATGCTTCTATCTCCGGTTTGGAGGAGCTTTGGGACGAGACACTCGGCGACCCGTCGATCTGCGTTGCCATCCTCGACGGGCAGGTTAACCTCTTCCATCCCTGCTTCGTGAATGCCAACCTGACTACCTTGGGCTGCCTGGGAGGACAAGACACGAGTGAAGCGGCGATACAGCATGGAACGCATGTCGCCAGTGTGATATTCGGCCAACACGGAGGGCCGGTGAAAGGAATTGCCCCCAAGTGCCGGGGATTATTCGTCCCGATTTATGCCAACGATCGCCCTGGGCAGGGTCCACGCTGCTCACAGATCGAGTTGGCCCGAGCTTTGAGTGGGGCCGTCACGGCGGGAGCCGATTTCATCAACATCAGCGGAGGTGAGTTTTCCCCGTCCGGCACAGCGCACCCGCTCCTGGCTGATGCAGTCAAGCATTGTGCCGACCGAGGAGTACTGATCATCGCGGCGGCAGGGAACCAGGGCTGCGAGTGTCTGCAACTTCCCGGTGCTTTGCCCTCGGTCCTCGCTGTTGGAGCCATGGACGCTGGCGGTAACCCGCTGGAGTTCAGCAACTGGGGTGGGCCTTACCAAACAAGCGGAATTCTTGCGCCAGGTGAAAATATCCGCGGGGCAGAGCCTGGCGGAGGCATTGTTGAGCGGAGCGGCACTAGTTACGCCACACCGATTGTCGCGGGCGTCGCTGCCCTACTGCTACACCTGGCACGCCGTCGGGGGCTCACGATGACACCAATGGGGATTCGAGATACTATCCTCCTTTCCGCGCTGGGGTGCGAGCACCAAGCTGCGGCAGACTGTCGGCGGCTGCTGGCAGGCCGGCTTAACGTCAAGGGGGCCTGTTACCGGACATAACCTTTTGCACAACAATTGGCCACGAGGTTTTGCACAAGCGCTATTGTACATAGGAATTGGCAATGAGGTCTTGCACAGGCG
>JBGQLF010000190.1:0-10730 GCA_041499985.1 Gemmataceae bacterium | reverse complement strand
TCTGTCGAACATGCCGATTCACATGGCGGACCTCGGCACCGATAACTTCGAGCAGGAATTCACCCTGAGCCTGCTCCAAAGCGAAGAACAGGTGCTGGGAGAGATCGCCGCCGCCCTGGAGCGGGTCAACCAGACGACCTTTGGCCGCTGCGAGGAGTGCCAGGGCGACATTCCGCGCGTCCGCCTCAATGCCCTGCCGTATACGCGTTACTGTGTCGAATGTGCACGGAAGCTCGAGCAAAATGCCTAAAGGTCAGTCAGCCATGGTGCAACGATCCTATCGCGGGCTGTTGTGGGGCCTGGCCCTGCTTGGACTGACTCTGGACCAAAGCAGCAAGTACGGCATCTTCCGCTGGCTGTACAACGACGGCCTGGACGACCAGCGCGAAGTGATTCCGGGCGTCTTCAAGTTGTTGGCCCAGTTTACCCTGACCCGCGAGCCCGGTGATCAATGGCTGTCGCCGCTACGCACTTGGAGCGGCGAGATGCTGCCCAAGGTCAATCACGGTGCCTTGTTCGGTCTGGGCGGCGAGTACGTGACGCTGGCCAACGGCCTGTTCGCGCTGGTTAGCATCGTGGCGGCCCTGGCCATCGCCTTCTGGAGCACCCGGCCAGCCACCGCGCGCGATCCCTGGTTGTGCGCCGCGCTGGGCTTGATCCTGGCCGGCACGCTAGGCAATCTCTATGACCGAGTCGTCTTCAACGGCGTGCGCGATTTCCTGTACTTCTACTGGATCGAATGGCCCGTCTTCAACATCGCCGATTGCTGCCTGGTGTGCGGCGCCTTCCTCCTGCTCGCGCAGGCGTTCTGGAACCAGTCCGGGCCGGTCGAACAGCCTGCGTCCGAAATGGCCGTGGCCGAGAGCTAACTAACACGGCGGACAGCGCCGTGACCTTCCCCGCATCGCGTCTAATACCGCGCCGGAACAAATTCGCACATTCGAGCAAGACCGGTCGCATTTTCGTAACCGCAATATTATCCTAGATGGTAAGATACGGGATGCCTTGCGAGACTGCCGCTGAAAGGGCCTCCCCAGGCAGGGATTGAGAGTTAGGGATTGGGGCTGGGAGTACCCCGTACTCGCTACTCCGCACTCGGTACTGATCCCGGACTCCTGACTCCTGATCGGACATGCTCCATGACCGAAGAACAGGCCGAATTTGCCGATTTGATGCGCCGCCTTCAGGAAGGCTCCCAGGAAGCCGCCCGCGAGCTGGTCGACAAGTATGGCGATTACCTCCTGCGAGTCGTCCGTCGCCGCCTGCTCCGCAAGCTGCGCTCACGGTTCGATTCCGCCGATTTCGTCCAGGCCGTCTGGGCCTCCTTCTTCGCTGGCCGCACGGAGCTAACCATGTTCCAGACGCCCGAAGAGGTCGTGGCCTTCCTGGCAGCCATGGCGCAGAACAAGGTCCAGCAAGAGATTCGCACGCAGTTTGGGACCGACAAACGGGATTTGCACCGCGAACAGTCCCTGGACGACTCCGCCATCGAAGGCATCCACGAGCAGCTGGCCGCCGAGCAGCCGACTCCCAGTGAGGTCGTGGCCGCCGAAGATCTCTGGGACCACCTGATCCAGCGCCAGCCCGTGCGGTACCAACGCATTCTCGTCCTGCGGCGCCTGGGCTGTACGCACCGGGAAATTGCCGACCAGATGGGCTTGAACGAGAAGACCGTCCGCCGCGTCCTCGAGGAGCTAGCCGCGAAGCAACCGCCATGACTGTGCCAGAGGAACGAACCCTTGACCGGGCTCCGATCCGCACCACCCGGCCCACCTCGACCCGGTCCCGGGAAAAGGAGCTGGTGGCGGCGATCATCGCGCGCTGGCAGGCAGGAGAACCCGCGGTCGTCGAGCGTGCCTTGATCCAATATCCCGAACTGGCGACCGAGCCAGCCCTCGTCCTTGAGCTCATCCAGGAGGAGTGGACCCTACGGACGGAAGCCGGCGAAGCGCCTGATCTGGACGATTTCTGCCGCCGTTTCCCGGCGCAGGATGGCCCCATCCGCCGGCTGACGGCCACGGGCTGGTACTTCGATGAAAACTCCGATCTCTTCTTCAATAGCTCGCGCGTCCATCAGCTCATCCAGCCCCCGCCGATTCCCTGGCCCCGGGAAGACGAGCTGTTCCTGGGATTCCGCCTGATGCGCTTGCTGGGCTGCGGGCAGTTTGCACACGTGTTTCTGGCTTGCCAGGAAGCCGTGGGCAACCGCCTGGTGGCGCTGAAAGTGGCCCCTCAAGGAGCTGCGGAAGCGAAAACCCTGGGCCGGCTCAGCCACCCCAACATTGTTCCGGTGTACTCGGTGCACCAGGACGAGGCCACCAAGCTGACGGCGATCTGCATGCCCTACCGGGGCAGCGCCACCCTGGCCCAGGTCATGACGAAGCTGTTTGCCGGCCCCGACTTGCCCGTGGACGGCCGGGCGCTCCAGCAGGCCAGCGCGGCGGCCACGCACCGGGACGACTCGAAGGAGAAGCCGGTTCGCGCGTCCCCGCAGCAGCCGGGATCCTATCTGGAGGAAGTCGTCGATTTCGTCCGGCAGCTGGCCGAGGCGTTGGCCCACGCCCATCTGCACGGCGTTTGTCACGGCGATTTGAAGCCTTCCAATGTGCTCGTGGACTCCAGTGGCAAGCCGATGCTGCTGGATTTTAACCTGGCCCTGGATGTGCGGCAGGACCGCCAGCTCATTGGCGGCACGGTCCCGTACATGTCCCCAGAGCAGCTATGGGCTTATCTGGTTAGTCGCACTCGAGGTACTCTGCACCTCGATCGCCATGCCGACCTTCCCCTCAATCCCCGTTCGGATTTGTTTTCGCTCGGCGTGATCTTGTATGAGTTGCTGACTGGAACACACCCCTTTCTCGGCGGTCCCCCGGCGGCACTGGCTTCGCCTCCGCCGAGCAATGACTCTGGGCCGCTCGCGACCATCAGCACGGATCTCGCGGCCCTGGTGCCCCAGGGCTCGCGTCCGGGAGCGGCCTTACGGCGCTGCTGGAGGATGTGGCGCCAGCAAAAGGACGGCATGCGGCCGGCGCGGCAGGCCAATCCACGTCTGGATCCGTACCTGGCCGCCGTCCTGGAACGTTGTCTGGCGCTGGAGATGGCCGACCGCTTCCAGAACGCGGAGGACCTGGCGGCCGGGCTGGCGAAATATCTGTCTGCTCCGCAGCGGCTGCGGCGATGGGTGGTCCGGCGCCGGCGCCATCTGCTGGCCGCCGGTGTGTTGCTGGGGGCGCTGGCCGCAGTTCCTGCACTGGCATTAGCTGTTCGACCTTCCTATAGCGAGCGCCAGCTGACTTCCGGGTGGGAGGCGTACCGCCGCGGCGAGTATCCGCAAGCGCTCAACTACTTCCAGCAGGCGACGCAAGCCGATCCACAGCTTGCCGAAGCGTTCTTCGCTCGGGGACGGGCGTATCAGCAGCTGGGGAATTTCCAAAGCGCCGTGCTCGAATATGAGCAAGCGGATCAACTGGTGTCGGACGGCCGAAGCCAGGCGTGCCTGGGCTACTGCCAGGCCGCGAAGGGATCCCACCTGGTCGCTAGTTCACATTTTTCCCATGCGCTAGAGGCTGGGTTTGATAAAGCCGAGGTATTTAATGACCTGGGCTTCTGCTATTTGCGCCTCGGTCGCCTGGCGTTGGCGCAAGAGCATCTGGATAAGGCCCTCGCTCGAAATCCGCATTTGCAAGCGGCCTATCACAATCGGCTGAAGCTGCACGCCAAATCGGCTGTCCGCTCGACTCAGGGTATGTCCACCTCTTGGTTGCCGGACCTTGGCCAGGCCCTTGCCTTGGGTCCTGGGACCGCGGAGCTGTATCTCGATGTGGCCCATGTCTATGCACTGGCCGCCCGAAAAGACCCACAATGGGTCGAGCCCGCCCTGGATTATTTGGACAAGTGTATAGAACGCAGGCAGAATCCGCAGCCTTCAAAAAAGGATTCCATTTTCTCTACTTTGCATGCAGAAGCTCGCTTCCGGGACCTTATGAGCCGGCTCCCGGCCCCGTTGCTTGCCGACCAAGTGATTCCCTTGCTGGATCCCCTCACCGGTGATGCCTTGACTGTCCCCGGAAAGTGATGTCTTGTCCGGTTCTTTTTGCCGGCCGCAGATCCCCTCCCGGGGCATCAACCCTCCTTTTGTGCCAGTCCCAAGCCTCGGAACCTAGGCCACTTGCGGAAAAGGTCTGCCGACAGCAGCAGTCGAGCGCACGCCGACCAAGTGCTGTGCCGGGGCTTCCTCGGACCGGCCGACTCGGACTTTTTTTTGAATTCTTTTGTTTTTTGCCGGAATTCATGTCCACTTTTTCGCGCCAAATTCAATCTCACCTTTAGGACTAGCGGACAGCACCTCAACTAGCCCGAAGCGCCAGCGAGGGAAAGCCTGCCCTTGCTCGCGCTTCGGGCTAGTCGGAGGGGAGTTTTGCCCGAAAGTCCTTAACGTTCGCGCCAGACCGGCGTGCGCTGTTGCCGAAGTTACGGTCACGTGCTGGCTGTGAGGGCCCCTCGGATCGGTAGGCGAGCTCTCGCGCTCCACGTGCGCGCACGGCGGGCTGGCCAAGGTATTGGGTTCCCGATGCACCGATCCCGAGGTATCTGCAATGGCTCGATGGCTTTTGGCGGTGGTCTGTTTGCTCGCGGGGCTTGGGTTGGTCGGAGACTCCTTGCTGGGGAAAGCCCAAGCGGACCTGTACCTGGACAATTTCTCTGCCCAGGCGGACGACAGCAATGTGTGGAGCGTTACCGGCTTTGTCTACGGTGCCGATCCGTCGGACACATTCGTGTACATCGATGGCGTGATCGGTGGGAACTGGCTCTATGTGGAAGCCGACGGTTCCTTCCTCGGGATCTATGTCGTTGACCCAAGCGTTAACGGAGGAGTGACGGCCCAGGGGTTCAGCGTGCAGGGTGACTCCTCCAACATCGCGGAAGATGTCATCAACTAGGAGACGGCTTGATCCAGAAGCCACTCCACAACCGGAGGTCCCCATGAACCACGAAAAGTTGCACTTGCTCGAGTTGGCGGACCGCGTGGCGCAAGGCGAACCCGGGGCGGCTCTGGCGTTTCGCCAGGAGTTCGAACCGTGGACGTACTGGAATGCGCGCCGCGCGCTGCGGCCCGGAGCCCCATCGACACCCAAGACGCGTCGCTTCCAGGCGGAGGCCGAGTCGGTGCGGCTCCTGAGCGGTGATGTGGCTCTGGAGGAAGACGCCCTGGCGGAGGCCGTCGCCCGACGCTTCTGTGATCGGGCGATCGACCGTCTCCAGCACCACAGCGGCGTGGCTTCGCCGTGGCTCGAAACGCTCGTTGGTTAATTTGTTTCCCCTTACCCCTCGCGGGGCGCTCGGCCACGGTCGGGCGCCCCGCGGCGTTCGAAAGCGATGGGAACCATGGAGAGCAATGCCAAGCAGCTGCCCGAAGGAGAGGAAGCCCTTAGCGCCGCCGAACGGACGCGGCAGGAGCTGGCCGCCCAGCTACGCGAGGCGCAGAAGATGGAAGTGGTCGGACGGTTGGCCGGGGGAGTCGCGCATGACTTCAACAATGTCCTGACAGTCATCCTCGGCTACGCCGAGCTCCTCCAGATGCAGATGGCTCCTGATAGCCCCCTGTGCAGCTTCGTGCACGAGATCCGCAAAGCCGGGGAGCACGCCAGCGGCGTGGCCGCCCAGCTGCTCGCCTTCAGCCGCAAACAAGTCCTGAAACCGGAAGTGTTCGATCTGAACACGGTGGTGGCCGAGACGCAGCAGATGGTGCGCCCGCTTATCGGCGAGAACATTCAACTCCTGATCAAGCTGGCTCCCGATCTGGGATACGTGAAAGCCGATCGCGGGCAGCTCGTGCAGGTGATCATGAACCTGGCGGCCAACGCCCGCGATGCCATGCCCCAAGGCGGCACCCTCACCCTAGCCACCAGCAATGTGCAGCGCGACGAGAACGAGGTGCGCCCGTACCCCGGAGCGCAACCTGGTCCCCATGTATGCCTGGCCATCGGCGACAACGGCTGCGGCATGGAAGAGGAGATCAAGGTCCACTTGTTCGAACCGTTCTTCACCACCAAGGAGAAGGGCAAAGGAACTGGGTTGGGCCTGGCCACCGTTCACGGCATCATCCAGCAGAGCGGCGGCCATATTGTGGTCTATAGTCAGCTGACGCGGGGCTCGCTCTTCGAGATTTATCTGCCGCGCGTCGAGGAGAGCGCCTCCCAACCGAGCGAGCGCAGTAGGCCGCCGGTCGGGTCGCTGCGGGGTTGGGAGACCGTGCTGGTGGTCGAGGACGAGCCGTTGCTGCATTCGCTCTTGCAAAGGGTCTTGCGTCTCCAGGGCTACACCGTCCTGCTGGCGACGAGCAGCCACGAAGCCCTGACATTGTGCGCCCAGTATCCCGCCCCGATCCACCTGCTGCTGACGGATGTGGTCATGCCCCACATGAGTGGTCACGCTTTGGCCGAGCGCATGGTCCCCTTCCGGCCGGAGCTCAAAGTCCTGTACATGTCGGGGCACTCGGATGAAATCGTCTTCCGCCACGGCGTGGCGGAGCCCGGCATGGCGTTTTTGCCGAAGCCGTTCACCCCCGAGGTCCTGGCGCGCAAGATACGCGAAGTGCTGGATCCGGAGACGGCTTAGAGACAGCAGAAGTCCAGCACAACCGGCGAAGAAAAGGCGTGGTGTGGGCGGCGTCGCGGAAGCTGACGTACAACTACTCGATCCCCAATTCCTTTTTCAGGTCCTGGTGCCTGAGAGTGTTTCTCTGTTCGACCTGCCGGCGTGCCCGCGCGATCGATTCTAAAAACGCAGGATCGCGCTCACGTGCATACCATTCCAAATCGTCGTCATCGAAAGGGATGAGCAGAGCAACGGCATGGCCGTCACGCATCAGGAGCACCTCTTCTTGCTCTCCCTGGGGTAGCATCTCTTCCCAGGAAAGGTTTTCCGTCCAGGTGATTGTTTTCACGGCGACTCCTCCTGTGTGCGTTCAGTCGTCTTCGCAAGCACGCGGAGCACATGCACCACGTGCGACGTGTCGTCCACATCATAATAAACGCGAAGGTCCTCGATGCGAAGCCGATACTGACTCCAAAACGGCTGCGCCATTGCTTTAATACGGCTCCTGCTTACGAGCTTGGGCTGGTAGGTCAGGTGAAGTCCGATTCCGTCCAAGACCTTACGCTGATTAAACACTCGGAGCGCCCGGATATCAGCAACCGCCTCCGCGGCATACCGAATTTCGTAGGGCTGGCTCATCAACGCTGGCCCTGTCTCGAATGTGATTCCAACCAGAATCCCAGCTTCGAAGAAGGAAGGGCGATTCAACGCGGCCGCCGTTTCACGGAGCCTTGCCGTTAACGTAGCGCCGGAGGAACTCCGACGGAGGCAGTACCTCGATGCGCCCGTTGGTTTGCTCGACGAGATAGACGAGATCTTTCTCGAAGGCGGCCGCGTCTCCGTGCACGAGTTGACCGGCGGCACTAAAGGTAGCCGACCGGCTATCCGCCAAGGGCACAGCGACCCAGAGCGGCTGGGACTGGCGGTTGTCCCAGACGACGAGTTGGTTGCTCTTGCTACCCCAGGCGATGCGATCCTCCGCGGCGTTCCAGGCCACCGCGGACACTAGTCCCGCCTGCCGGGCAAGGATGGTCTCCGCCTTGCCGTCGGCTCCCCGGAGCCGCAGGCTACCGTCCCAACCGCTCGCAAGGAGGCGCTTGCCGTCCGGGCTCCAGGCAAGGCCCCCGATCCGTGGGGACCATTTCACGAGGGAGCCGGGCGTACCGTCCGCCTCCCAGAACTGGATCATTCCCCCCAGACTCCCCCCCGCGAGCCGCTTGCCGTCCGGGCTCCAGGCCACGCTCGCGAACACCTGCGCCGGGGAACTCTTGAGGACAGGGCCGGGAGAACCCTCCATCCCCCAGAGCCGGACCGTCTGGTCGGAGCCTCCCGAGGCCAGGCGCTTGCCATCGGAACTCCAGCAGACAGCCCAGATGGGACCGGTATGCCCCTTGAGGACAGGGCCCGCGCGGCCATCCGCCCCCCACAGACGGACGGTCTCATCCCAGCTTGCGGAGGCCAGCTGCTTGCCGTCCGGACTCCAGGCGACGGCGACGACACGAAGGCCGTGTCCCTTGAGGACGGGGCCCGGGGTACCGTCGCCCTTCCAGAGCCGGATCATCCGGTCCTCGCCTGCCGAGGCCAGCCACTGGCTGTCGGCACTCCAGGCAACGGCATAGGCTCCTCCGGCGTGCCCCTTGAGCACCGGTCCAGGGGTACCATCTGCTTCCCACAGGCGAACCTGTTCACCGACGGCGGCAGCGAGCCGTTTGCCGTCCCCGCTCCAGGCCACGCTGTGCACGTCCTCCGCAAGCCCACGGAAGGGGACCGGCGCTTCCGCCGTTAGTTTGGGAAGCAGCGCCCGCGGGGTGCCGCTTACGTCCCAGAGCCGCAACAGCATGTCCCCGCCGCAAGTGGCCAGGCGTTTGCCGTCGGCACTCCAGGCCACGCCGCGGACACCTGCCAGGTGGGCCCGCACGACCGGCCCGGCCTTGCCGTCGGCGGACCACAGGCGCAGGCTGTCTCGATCGCACGTGGCCAGGCGTTTGCTGTCCGGGCTCCAGGCCAGGCACCGAACCAGCACCGAGAGCTCGGGCCCCGGCGTACCATCCGCCTCCCAGAGCCGCGCTTCACGGTCGTAACTTCCGGAGGCCAACCGCTTGCCGTCGGGACTCCAGGCGAGTTGTGTCACCGAACCCTTGTGGCCCTTCAGGACCGGGCCGGGGTTCCCATCGCTTTCCCAGATCCGGATGAGCTGGTCGGCGCCGCCGGAGGCGAACCGCTTGCCATCGGGACTCCAGCAGACGGCCGTGACAGCACCTTGGTGTTTCCTGGCCGTTCCAGGAATGGGAGTGCCGTCCACTTGCCACAGCCGCACTTCCTCGTCGGCGCCTCCCGAGGCCAGGCGCTTGCCATCGGGGCTCCAGGCCACGCACCAGACCGCGCCCGCGCTCCCGCGCAGGATCGGACCCGGGGCGCCGTCCGCCTCCCACAGCCGGATGGTCTGGTCTTGCTGCCCGCCCGTCGCCAGACGTTTGCTGTCCGGACTCCAGGCCACGCACGTGACCAGACCTCGATGGCCGGTGAGCGCCCGGAGGAGTCGCCATGCCCCCGCATCGTAGATCAGCACCTCGTCCGGCGTCAGGCAGGCCAGGTACTGCCCATCCGGGCTTCCCACCATCATGCGGTAGCCGCGAGCGCGCGGGGTGGCCGTCTCGATCTGCCAGCGCCGCACTCCCGGCAGCACCGCGGGGCGCGGGATCAGGCCGGGCAGGATGTTCTCCGCCGGTCCCAGCTTCCAGTCGGCTGGCCGGGCCGGCAGCGGCGCCTGCTTTTGCTTGGTCGTCTCGACTGCCGGCTTCGCTGCGGCGCGGCGACGGTCCGGATCGGCGGGGGAAGTGGTCGCGGTCGGGGACGGCCCCGGCGGAAGAGCCGAGGGGTTTACCCCCTCGGCACGTCCGGCAACCGGGTCCTTCTTCTTCTCGAACCACACCTTGACCGCAGTCGGCGTTCCTTGCCGGATGGTGAAGGATTGCGCCTGGAAGCGGAGAGCCGCGTCGGCGTCGGTCACCTCCAACTCGTACTCGCCCGAAGGCAGCGCCTGCTTGCCCACGCGCACGTCGTATTTACGACCCGTGCGGCTGTCGTGCAGCAAGACTCCTCCCTTATTCACCGTGATCGCCACGTTGGGGTCGTCCGTCTCGACCACCAGCTCTCCCTGCTCGGTGCCGACGCGAAAAATACCCAGGGATCCCAGAGCGAGGCCCCCGACCAGCACCAACAGCCCGGCCGCCGCCCAGCGACGACGCAACCCCCGGCCAGTCACGCCACGGGCGACAAGGACAGGCGGCGCCGGGGCGACCGGAGCACGCTCCAGATCGGCGAGCGCTGCCACCACGGCTTGGGCCGACGCCGGCCGATGGTCGGGGTCCTTGGCCAGCAGCTGCATGATCAGGTTCGACAGCGGAAGCGGGACGTCGGGATTGACCTCATGGGGAGAGAGAGGCTCCTCGGTGGCCACGGCTACCAGTGTGGAAATCGCATCCGTGCCCTTGAAGGGCACCGTTCCCGTGCACATGCGGTACAGCACGCAGCCCAGGCTGAACAGGTCGCAGCGGCCATCGGTGGCTCGGCCATTGGCCTGCTCCGGGGCCATGTACGCCGGCGTGCCCACGATGGCCCCGGTCTGGGTCAGGTGCGATTCCTCGCGAACCACCCGGGCCAGGCCGAAGTCCAGGATTTTGACGCGATGGCTGTGCTCGCCTGTCCGTTGCGCGGAAGCTAACAAGCGAGGACGCTTGTCGCTACGGGACTCCAGCCAGATGTTGGCGGGCTTGATGTCGCGGTGGATTAGCCCCCGATTGTGAGCGGCCGACAGTCCGTCGGCCACCTCCCGACCGATGCGCAGCGTCTGGTCCAGCGGCAGCCGGCCGACGCGCTTCAGGCGCTCGTCCAGGGATTCCCCGTCGAGGAACTCCATGGCCAGGAAGGGGAAGCCGCGGTCCTCGCCCACCTGGTAAATCGCGATGATATGATCGTGCTTCAGCGACGCGGCCGCCCGGGCCTCGCGCAGGAAGCGCTGGCGGGCCGAGGCAGATGCGGCCAGGTGCGGCAGCATGGCCTTCAGCGCTACCGGGCGCTGCAACTGTGGATCCTCCGCCTGGAAAACGACCCCCATGCCGCCGGCGCCGAGC
>JBGQLF010000189.1:0-10743 GCA_041499985.1 Gemmataceae bacterium | reverse complement strand
GTACAGCAGGGGAAAGCGACACCGTAGCGACCATGCCGACAGCTTACGCCAAAGGCTGGGCCGTGGCCAGCTCCGGAGCTTCAACAAGACGATCTATGAGCGGATGTGAGGAAGGTGTGATTCTATGTAGTGAACGCATACGTCGAGTTGATCCACGGGTCCGTGTCGGCGACGCTGCGGATGACGTTGGTTAGCCGGCCCGCGGCATCGTAGCCGAGGCCGACGGTGGCTACCAGCACGTTGTTGACGTAGACCAGGAACGCGCCCAGACGCTGGTCGTTATAGTACCCGTACTCGGTGTCGCCGCCGAGGTTGTCCGTCAGGCTCCCGCGCTGGTCGTACGGCGTGTAGCCGTAGGTCAGCACGACGTGGGGGACGCCCGGCGTGCCCTGGTTGTCGACGCCCGTCAGCCGGCCCGCGGCATCGTAGCTGTAGCTATAGGCCGACGCGGGGTCGCTGGCCGCGGTCAGCTGCCCGGCTACATTGTAGCTAAACGCGAAGGTGTGGATGGAGTTGCCCTGGCCATCGAGCCATTTTTCGCTAGTCTCCCGGCCGGCCCCATCGTAGGAGTACGCCGTCTGCCGGCCGTCGCGGTCGGTCTTGGCCACCAACTGGCTCGCCACATCGTAACTGTAGGTGGACGCATGTCCAAACGGATCGGTCATTTGGATCACCCGATCGGCGTTATCGTATCCGTATTGGGTGACATTACCATCGGCATCCGTGACCGACACCACACGACCGGCCAGGTCGTAACTGGTGAGGGTCTGGCCCAAGTTGGCATCCAGCGTCAGGATCGGCCGATTTTGGGCATCATAGACCGCCTGCGTGAGCCGATTCAGGGGATCCGTCGTGCTGATGGCGTTGCCCGCAAAGTCGTACGCGACCGTGGTGGTCTGGCCAAGCGGATTGGTTGTAGTGATTTGCCGATTGCGGGCATCGAAGCCAAACTGCGTCGTGTGGTTGAGCGGATCCGTCGTACTGGTCTCATTGTTGGCCGCATCAAACGCAAACGCCGTCGTGTGGTTCAGCGGATCCGTCACACTGGTCCGCCGATCGAGGCGGTCGTAGCCGTAGCTGGTTTGGAGCGTCAGACTGACGCCCGCCTTGAGCTCGGTACTCGTGAGCAGACAACCACAGGCATTGTAACTGTAGTCGACCTCATCGCCCAGCGCGTCCCGGATACTGGCCAACTGACCGCGGGCGGTGTAGGTCCGGTAGACCGACTGGGTGAGCGGGTTGGTCTCGACGAGGTTCTCCCCGGCCGCATCCAGCGTGAACGTAGTCGTCTGGGTGAGCGGGTTGGTGCTGGCGACGACGCGGTTGGCAGGATCGTAACTGGCGCGGCTGATGCGGTTCAGGGGATCCGTCACCGTGATCAGGTTGTCGGCGGCATCATAACCGTACTGGGTTGTCTCGGCCAAGGGATCCGTAGTGCTCGCCAGGCGGTTGAGGCTGTCAAAGGTCGCGGTGCTCATGTGGCCGAGCGGATCCGTGACGCTGGTCTGGTTGCCGGCGGCATCGTAGGTATAGAGGTATTGCGGATTGTTGTTGGGATTGAAATCCTGATCCGGCAATGTCTCCTGGGTCAGGCGGTTGAGGTTATCATGCACATAGGTCGTCACATAGCCGCGTTCAGTAGTCTGGCTGGCGACGTTGCCGGCGTTGTCGTAGCTTGGCAACACGGTGGTGTGATCGGGATTCGTCGTCTGGATCAACTCGTCCCGGCTGTCATAAGCATAGCTCGTCGTGTGGTTGTCCGGATCCGTCATGGTCGCCACCCTGCCGCGTCCGGTGTAGGTGTAGTTGGTCACCGGCGAGGTCAGCGGACCGGAGCCATCGGGGTCGGCCTCGGTCAGGGTGAGCAGGTTGCCTTTGGCATCGTAAGAGTAACTGGTGACCGCCGCGCCGGGATCCGTGTATTGGGTCGGCTCACTGAAGCTATTGTAGCTGTACAGCTCGACAGCGGTGTCAGGCAGTGTGATCTTGGTGGGGTTGCCCTTGGCGTCGAACAGGTACCGGCTCCGGTTGCCGAGCGGATTGGAGACGAGCCAGACCAGACCATTGGCGTCGCGGTATTGCACCGTCATGTCCGACAGGGGATCGCTGGCTTGCAGCGCCTGACCGAAGCCGAGCCAGTCGAGACGGGTGGTCCAGACGTTGTTGCGCCCATCGGTGTAACTGGCTTGGGCCTGAGCGGCCAGCACCGGCGTGGCGGGATTGGTGGATGTGCCCGTGCCGGCAGCGGCCAGGCCTTGGAGGTAACCGGGCGCCAGTTGCTCGGTGCTATTATCCGGCCGGGTGACGCTGGCCACATGCCCGGCAGCGCTGTACGTGAAGCTGGTGGTGTTGGCCCGTGGATCCGTCAGCCTGGTTAGCACGCCGGTGCTGTTGTAGCTCAGCATCGTGCTGGGAGCAGCCAGCGGCCCGGCCCCATCGGGGTCGGGATCCGTAATCGAGGTGAGGTGCGTGCCCGCCGTATCGTAGCCGAGTTGCGTCACGCGCCCGGCCGGATCCGTGATGGAGCTGACATAGCCCTGGCTGTTGTACGCCAGTTGGCTGACCCCGCCATAGGGATCCGTAATTGCGGTCAGGTTGTTGTTAGCATCGTAGCTGTACGCGATCGTATTGCCGTTGCGATCTACCGCGCTGGTTTCGTAGCCAAACCCGTTGAAGTTGAGCGTGGTCCCATCCGGCAGCGTACGCACAAACGAGCCGTTGGCATTGTGCACCAAGGTCGAAAAATCGCCCGCGGGCGTCACGTAATTGTTGCCGCCGGCCGTGGCAAACCAGAGGCTGCGGCCGGCGCCGAGGTCCAGGACGACGCCCCCAGTGGCGGTCCGAATGCGTTCTAGCCCCGCCAGCGACCAGCCGGTGCCCAGGGGGTTATTCCTCAGGTTGCCGGTACTGTAAGTGAACTTGCCCGTAAACGTGGAGGTGACCGGAGTGGCGTAGTTGGCGGTGACATCGATCTGAAAGCTGAAGCGGGCGCCGCTGAAGCTCGATCCCGTGTTCTGGAGCACCAGCTGGAGAGTATCCCCCGGGTTTAAGGAGGCCGTGTTGTAGTAGACCGTTGCATTGACCAGGCCCTGAATCGTCAGCTTGGCGGTGATCGTGGACGGCACGGGTTGGCTGGGGTCCAGTTGGTAGTGGACCAGGAAGCTCAGCGAATTGCCGACGGACACGGCGGACGAGCTATAGACCAGCTCCAGGGGCGGGACGTTGACGTTGTAGGCCGGCAGGGTGTGTGTGAGCTGGAGCTCGCCCGTGGCCAGGCCGACGCTGTACGACGAATTGGCGCCGACCATTTCCTCGCCGACCATTTCCTGCTGTCCAGTGAGCTGATCCGGCGTCACCACGGTGGGCCAGGTGCCAGCCGTAGTGGGCGGAGTGGCAGTCCAGGCCGGCGAGTCGGTGCCGTCGAGCTGGAAGGTCAGGACCTGCGTTTGCTGGCTATTGTCGGTGTTCGTGGTCGTTAACGTGATGGTGTCGGTGCGCGCAGCGCCGGTGAAGGAGGCCCAACTGAACTGGAGGCGATAGGTCCCTTGGCCGGCGACGCTGGCAGCTTCAGGGGCCTGACTCAGATCCCAGTTGTAGGTGGCGACGGTGGCGCCGGAGACCTGGGCCCGCAGGTCCATGTTCCGGGTGGAGAACTCGTGCTCTGTCACGCCGGGGGTGACGACGATGGCCTTGTTGGCATCGAGCACCCACAAGGGATCGGCCGAATTGTTCAGGTGCGGCCCGCGCTGCACCGGCGGCCGTACCACGGGAGGTGTGGGGAGCGAAACGTTCCACGGGCTAGGTGCCGTAGCACCCGCTGGGACGGAGGACAAAGCGGAACTGGACGAGACGGCTGTGTTCGCTCTGCTGCTGGCGGGTGCGTTGGCGGCGGCGTCCGCCAATGCCTGTTCGCTGGTGGCGTCGCCCGTCGTCGGCGCGCCACCGCTGGTGCTGTTGGGCATCCCGGTAGGCGCCTGGCTGGCATCGGGTGGTAAGCCGACGGCTTGGCCGCCTCCGACCGCTGCCATCCTGCTATCCATGTCGGTATCGCTCAGCGGCCGCAGCGGGTTCCGCTTGGGTGGCAAAGCGCTTGAGGAAAAATCGGTGACCGCCGCCACGAAATCTTGGAACGACTCCTGCCCAGGAGCGGGGGTCGCCAGCGGCGGCTCCTGTCCCGAGCACGAACTGGCCGCAACCGTAATCGGTGGTGGCGGCGAGGCGAGCGGAGCCGAGGGCGCGGCGAGGTGGACCAGCGGACTCGGGGCGCCCTCCGGAGACGCAGAGACCTGGAGAAAATCGTGCTGTTCAGCCGTTTGGGTAGCCTGCGAAACGGCTGGTTCGGGCGGGTCAATCAGGGTGATGGCCTGGTTGCTGGACCAAGGCGTCGGCGAGTTGCGTTCCTCCAACATTTCTAGACTCAAAATGGGCCGCAGTTTCTTGAGCGCAGACGAACGCCGCGAAGGAGCGCGCATGATGGATGCCTCCTCGAAGTGGGTACAGAATACACAGAGCGTCAATCGTTTGCCGAAAAGCGCTGAGGGGGAGAGCAGCCGGTCGTAGGAGCTGGATCGGCGATCCGCGCGCAGCCTACACGGGGATCACGGAGCGGAAAACGGGTTCGGACGGGAAGACGGGAAGAGGAGAGGTGGGTTCCGAGAGCTGCGGTCCCATCCCCTCTACTATATAAGGGCGTCGAAAACGAGCTTCCTTCCAGGGGAGTCAACATTTGTTTCATAATACCTGGAAAAGTTCATTCCCAAATGGCATCGGCGCTGGAATTCGCGACCGTAAATCACGCTGCCCGAGAAAACTCCTGTCCCAAAAGCAGGACTTTTTCTCCAATAGACTCTCTCCTGTCGAAAGCTGAGTCGCAGACTCGGCGCGTGCCACCAGAATCAGGCCCTATTGAACCAGGTCCCGAGGACGATCCTCAACCGGCCGCAACGGGGAGTCAGCGGCTACTCTACCGGTGCGTCTTCGCGAACTCGACGCACCCTACGACTATTGCTGTTGCCGATTGGCGTAGGTGACTTGGAAGGGAAGGTTGCGGCCGAGGCGTCACCTCGTCAGCACAACGGAGTCGAGCCGCCGGCTGCCCCGGCTGCCGGCAGAAGTCTTTTTTTCATTGACCTATTCCCCCGCGCTGCCGCATAATGGTTGCTGTTCAGACGACCAAGAGGTCTGGTCGAACGCGCGACGGGTGGCACGGCGTGCTGTAGCAGAGCCGGGCCACGCGAGGTATGATGAATGCGCGAGGTTTGCAACCTAGTTGTTTTGAGAAACGAGGTCCGCCGCTTCTGAGGCACAACCCTGGGCGGGTGGCCGGAAGCGCTGCGGTAGCCAACACCAACCGCGGAATAGTGCAGCACAACAGAACCACAGGTACGACATGATTCTTTATTGGCTGATGTGGGTAAGTCTGGTGCTGGGAGGAGTGGCCGGATACCTCTGGTTTTCAGAGGCTCTGCGCAGCAAATGGCTTCGAGTAGCACGAGTGCCGGCGCGGGTGCGCCGCCTCGTCTGGCAGCGTGATGGGGTTGTCCCCAGGTCCACGGCCAACCGAGACAGCTTCCTGCCTCCTCCGGGAGGGATGGTCGCCCGTGCGGGACCATCCCCTCGACCGCCTACTTTCTGAGGCCACGGGGTCCGTTCCGGATGGGTCATGCCGGCGCCCCTCACCCTACCCTCTCCCCCCGAGGGGGAGAGGGTAGGGTGAGGGGGCGCCGCGGGACGTTCCGGGTTCGGAAACGCTTTCTCTTGCCGGCACCATCGCCTATGCCGGGCGGAGCTTGTTTGATCTTTCGGGTTGGGGTTGCCCGACGGCGCCTTTCATCTTTTCGGGCCATTGACAGGAGGGCGAGCAGGCAGGCCGAATCAGACGTGCTGCTTCTCGGTCTTCAGATGCCCGGGGTAGTCTTGCTGCGCCAATTCGAGCGGTGGGCCGTCCTATGGAGTGGCCCCATGGAAACCCCCCTGTTGCTGTGCCTCGTGACCGCTCTGATAGCGGTCACGTTGGGCTACGGCATAGCCCGTATCCAGGATCGCTTTCGCCTTTCCAGTGCCCAGGCCCGTGTGGGCGAGATTACCACTCAAGCCCGTAAAGAAGCCGACAATCTTCTCAAGGAGTCCGAACTCAAGGCCAAGGATGAGCTGTTTGGCAAACGCGAAGAGTTTAACCGGGAGATGGAACAAGCCCGCGGCGAGATACGCGACCAGGAACGCCGACTGGAAAAGCGCGAAGATCTCCTGGAACAAAAGCATCAGGCCCAGCTCAAGAAGGAGCGCACGCTCGAACACAACCAGCGCAAACTGAGCGAACGCCGTGAGCAGGTCGACAAACGCGGCCAGGAAGTGGAAGCGCTGATCCAGCAGCAAATGCAGAAACTGCACGAGATTACCAATCTCAGTCGCGAACAAGCGGAACACATGCTCCTCGAACGGCTCGAGAACGAACTGTCCCAGGAAGTCGCCGCCCGCATCCAGAAGCACGAAGCTGCGTTCCGCCAAGAGGCCGAGGAACGCGCCCGTGAAGTCCTCGGTACCGCCCTGCAACGCTACGCCGCCGGCCACACGGCCGACACGACCGTGAGCACGGTGGACATTCCCAGTGATGATATGAAGGGACGAATCATTGGTCGGGAAGGCCGGAATATCCGAACCTTCGAAAAGGCCACGGGCGTGGATGTGATCGTGGACGATACGCCGGGGGTCGTCATTGTCAGCGCCTTCGACAACGTCCGCCGCGAGATCGCCCGCTTGTCCTTGACCAAGCTCATCCAGGATGGCCGAATTCATCCCTCGCGTATCGAAGAGGTGGTCAAAGAAACCCAGGAAGAGATGGAGAAACACATCCTGGAAGTCGGCCGGCAAGTCGTCCTGGAGGCCAGCATCGGTCCGCTTCACGAGAAGCTCGTCCAACTCTTGGGCCGGCTCAAGTTCCGTACGAGTTACAGTCAGAATGTGCTCCAGCACAGCCTGGAAGTGGCTCACCTGTGCGGCCTGATGGCCGAGGAATTGGGGCTGAATGGCCTGCTGGCCCGACGCTGCGGTTTGCTGCACGACATCGGCAAGGCGGCCGATCACGAGATGGAAGGTGGCCATCCCAAGGTCGGGGCGGAGTTGGCCAAGCGCTACGGCGAGACCAGCAAGGAGGTGCTCCACGCCATCCTCGGGCACCACGACGACGTTACCATCGATCATGTGTACACTGTCCTGGTCGCCGCCGCCGACGCGATCAGCGCCTCCCGCCCCGGCGCACGGCGGGAAACGCTGGAGAAATACGTCAAGCGCCTGGAAGAACTGGAAGCAGTCGCGTCCGGCTTTCCGGGCGTGGAGCACGCTTATGCCATCCAGGCGGGTCGGGAAGTGCGCGTCATCGCCAACGCTTCCCAGACCAGTGACAGTGATGCCATCCGCGTCTGCCGGGATATCGCCAAAGCCATCGAGGAGCAGCTCAATTACCCCGGTGAGATCAAAGTAACCGTGGTCCGCGAGACGCGGGCCGTGGAGTACGCCCGCTGAAAAGAGGTCAGAAGTCGGAGGTCAGAGGTCAGAAGTCGACCTCTGACCTCTGACCTCTGACCTCTGACTTCTGACTTCTGAGCATGCGTATCCTCTTCCTCGGCGACATTGTCGGTCCGGCAGGCGTGACGTTCTTGCGACGTGCGTTGCCGGCTGTGCGCGCGCACTACCACATCGATCTGGTCATTGCCAACGCTGAGAATGCGGCCGACGGCTCCGGCTTGACTCCCAAGAACTTTCGGCAGATTCGCCAGGCGGGGGTCGATCTGGTAACGCTTGGCGATCATG
This sequence comes from Gemmataceae bacterium, assembly GCA_041499985.1. GTDB lineage: Bacteria > Planctomycetota > Planctomycetia > Gemmatales > Gemmataceae > JBGQLF01. The sequence continues at coordinate 2,934 of JBGQLF010000189.1, read as the reverse complement.
TCTATCGCAAAAAGGACATCCTTTCGACGCTTGAGAGTGACGAGCACCTGTGTCGACCGGCCAACTTTCCGCCTGGAGCCCCGGGGCGCGACTTCGCCTTGACGCCGGCACGGGATGGGACGCTGGTGGCTGCGTTTTGCCTGCTTGGCCGGACGTTCATGCGTCCCGTGGACTGTCCCTTTCGGGCGGCGGATCGGGTGCTGGAGTCGCTGGCCGGCCAGACACGCTGCATCGTGCTCGATATCCACGCCGAGGCCACGGCTGACAAATACCTGATGGCCCATCACCTCAAAGGCCGGGTCAGCGCCGTGCTCGGCACGCATACGCACGTGGCCACGGCTGATGAGCAAGTGCTCCCTGGGGGCACGGCGTTTATCAGTGATGTGGGCATGTGTGGGCCATACGAGAGCATTCTTGGCCGGAGGATCGATCGTGTGCTGTACACCGCGGTGACGTTTGTGCCCAGCGCCTTCGACGTGGCCACCGAGGATCCGCGTCTGGCCGGCGTCGTGGTTGTGCTGGACGCGACTACGGGGCAAGCGCAAGCAATCCAACGACTTATGGTCGATGAAAAAGCGTTGGCAGTACTCCTGCCGGAGACGACGAACGAGCAATGAGAAATGGAAGAACGTCTATTTCCTCGTTCCTCGTTCCAATCGCGAGTCGGTTCGCCTTGACAGATGCCGCTTTCCCTGGCATAACGCCGCTCCTTTAACGTGTAGGTCTAGAAGCGTGCCTGGCAAGTTCGTCGATTCATCGGCGGTTTTACCAGACCGAAGCGCCAGCGAGGGTGACTGCCTTCTGGTGTCGCCGAGAGAAAAAGCTCGTCGCGCCGAGTGGTAGGGTGCGTACTATGTGGCGAACACTGCTGACCGCCTGGACCGTAGCCCTGGCAGCGCTGACCGGCGGCTGCATGACCAAACCGTTGCTGGATAATCCCGTGCTGATCCGTCCGAATCCCGGTGTCAGCGTGGATAATCCGGTCTTTGTGCCCGAGGGACCCCCGGCCTACGGCCTGGTGTTCGAGCGGGTTCTCGATGTGGTCGATGATTATTTTGAGATCGCCTACGCCAACCGCTACGACGGTCGCATCGAAACCTTTCCGCGCATTTCGCCCGGCCTGGAGCAGCCCTGGAAGGCGGGCAGTCCCGATTGCTACCAACGCCTGGAAGCGACCTTGCAGACCCTCCGGCGCCGTGCCGACGTGCTGATCCGGCCAGCGGACGACGGCGGCTTCTTCGTGCAGGTCACGGTCTTCAAGGAGTTGGAGGACCTGCCCAAACCAATTCGAGCGACTTCGGGAGCGGCTGCCTTCCGCAGCGACAACAGCGTCGAACGGCAGTTCGAGGTGATCGACCCGACCGTATTTGAGTCCAATTGGATCCCGCTCGGGCGTGATGCCGAATTGGAAAGCCTGATCCTGCAACGCATCAAGAAATGTTTGTGAAGGCTCGGCTTCAGGCACTTTCGGCTAAAGGGGACGGGACCCCTAAAAACACGGGTCCCGTCCCCTTTAGCCGAAAGTGCCGTCCAGTGGACAGATTCGCAAAAAAACTTCAAGGAGCTCTTGACGTCTCAGTCCGCACTGATATCTTAACAGGTGGTAAACGAAGCTCTGTAACCCGGCGTAGGGTCCTGGGTCCGACAACTTGGTCGCCGCGGCGGCTGGATTGATGAAGTCCGTCCCGAACGGCGGCCGATAGCCGGAATCTCTTTTTTAGGAGGTGAGGTGTAGGCCCAGGCCTCACAACGCCGTTGTCAAGGAGCCCGTCGCTCGGTTGGATTTCGGCTTATACGGTCCCCGGTGGCTCCAGTGGTTCACCACACTGTTCCCCGGAGAAACCTGATAAGTAAGAACCGATCCCACCCCGCCGACGGGCTCCGGTCTTTTTCTCCCTCCCTACTCCTCGATCTGGACCTGTACTCTCGGTCTGCGATTCCGTTGGGACCGCGCACCCGCTATAATCCCCTTCTCGATGCAACCTCCCCCTCCTTCGGGTAGCCCTGTTCCATGCGCTGGTCCATCCTCCGTCTAATCTGGTTCCGAGAGCTTCGCGATCAACTGCGCGATCGCCGGACACTCTTCATGATCGCCGTGTTGCCACTGCTGATCTACCCGCTCCTCGGCGTCGTGATGCTGCAATTCGCTCTGGGCTTTGTGGACCGGGCGAGCATCATCGGCATCGTGGGCGCCGAGCATCTGCCGACGCTGACCCCGGCCAGTGCCGGTCTGAGTCCGGTTCCGGCCATCGCCTGGCTGGCCTGCACGCCGGCATTCGGGGGTGTCCCTGGCCTTGCGCTCGACCACGTACTCGGCGCAGCGGCTCTAGTACACGCCAGCCAATTCCATCTCGATTACCCGCCGCTGGTGGTGGATGGACGCTTGGCGTCCCGCTACTTCGAATACCCCGGCGATGCCTCGCAGCTGCGGCTCCAGCCTCTGGCCACGGCCGACCGGGCGCCGCTGCGCGACAAGCAGGTCGATTTGATCCTCGCCGTGGCGCCCGATTTTGGCGCCCAACTTCAAGAGGGGCAGCGGCCGAGGCTCGAAGTGTTCTATCGGGATAACGACGAGCGTTCGCGCACGGCTGCCAAGCGGCTCAGCGATATCCTTGCGCGCTGGAAGCTGCGGTTGCGCGAAGTCCGCATGCTCCGTAGCGGTCTGCCCCTGCATTATGACGACCCCTTTGAACTGCGGGCCCCTGAGAAGAAGGCCACCGACGAGGGCGCGGCGGAGGGGCTGTTCGACCTGCTGGTACGCATCTTTCCTTTCTTGTTGGTGATGTGGTCGCTGGCGGGTGCTCTCTACCCAGCTGTCGATCTCTGCGCCGGGGAAAAGGAACGCGGCACCATGGAAACGCTGCTCATCAGCCCGGCCAGCCGCGAAGAGATCGTCCTGGGGAAGTTCCTGACGATTTGGGTCTTCAGCGCGGT
>JBGQLF010000188.1:0-10745 GCA_041499985.1 Gemmataceae bacterium | reverse complement strand
GTCGGCGCATCCGCTCATCCATGATAGGATTAAGAGAATGGTATTTGTCTTGAACAGTAGTTAAGGTGATGCGACGATTCATCCTGACATCTTATTTGAACATCAAAATTTCGACAAGTTATTTTGGAACAGTTCCTTAGCGAAACGCCGATCCTGGCGGGTGTCGAATCCGCTGGCATTTTCTCGATTGCCTTCCGCGATCCGCAGCACGGCCTGATCGTCGGTGGCGACTATCGCAAACCCCATGAGGTCGGTGCCACCGCGGCGATCACGTCCGACGGCGGCACGACTTGGAATCCCCTCGACAAGCGACTTCCCTTTTGCTCTGCCGTGGCCTGGGCGAAGGATCGTTGGGTCGCAGTAGGTACGTCGGGCTCCCATGTTTCTCTGGACAACGGCGCCACTTGGAACCTGCTTGACCGAGAAGGTTATAACAGCGTCGGATTCACCTCAACCGGGGAAGGCTGGGCTGTTGGCCCCAAAGGTCGAATCGCGAAGTTTGTGAAGTAGGAAAGGGTTCGCACATCTCGCTTCGCTCCAAGTTCATGGATGCAAGGTGGTTGCAAAGTCAGGGCCGACCCAGGCGATGCGGCACGTCGTCTTCCTGGACTGAGCGAACGGTGAATGGCGATTGCCGCCAAGACAGGATGGCCGAGGGGCGCGATTGATGATTCATGAACGTACTCGTCGTACTACATCGGACACGTTGCGCCTTCATCGCCACCGGAATGGCCAGCCGATACAATGAGGCGTAAAGGCCGCCATCCGGTGGCGGTCTCCGGTCCCGATAGACACCGGCGCCAGGCCGGCTCACGCCGCTGCTTGCTTCGCTTTTTCGCATGACGGCGGGGTGGATGGCCGCCCCTGGAGCCGCCTGAAGCTCCCGATAAGGACACCCCCGTGGCATACAGGTTGTTACTGCTCCTGGTTGCTTTCTGCCTCGCCTCCGCGCTACCGGGAGACCAGGCCGATTCGGTCCCCGAGATCTCCGCCGAGCGCATCAAGGCCGGCGTCGCTTACCTGGCGAGCGACCGGCTGGAAGGGCGCGGCCCCGGCACGCGAGGCGAGATCCTCGCCACGGAGTTTATTGCGGATGGGTTCAAGAACGCCGGCCTAAAGCCGATCGGCGAACGCGGCACGTACTTCCAGCCCGTCCCGCTCGTGCGCGTCGTCACGAGCCCGAAATCGACGCTCCGGGCGGTGCGAGGAGAAACCACGCTCAACATCCCTTGCGAGGACGGCTTCTCCGGCACGAGCCAGACGCAGAAGGAACTCGAAGAATTCGACGCCGAGGCGGTCTTCGTCGGCCACGGCATCACTGCGCCCGAGTTCGGGTGGGACGATTACAGGGAAGTGGACGTGAAAGGAAAAGTCGCCGTGCTCTTCACGAACGAGCCGCCCTCGAATGACCCGAACTTCTTCGGCGGGTCCGCACTCATCTACTACGGTCGCTGGACTTACAAATTCGAGGAGGCCGCCCGGCGCGGCGCGAAGGCGTGCTTCATCATCCACACCAATGCGACGGCGGGTTATCCGTACTCCGTTGTCCGGCCGCTCAACGGCGCACAGCTCACGCGCGAACCTGGCCAGCCCGCGCTGGCCTTCGCCGGCTGGCTCTCCCGCGACGCGGGCGAGAAGCTCCTGGGCCTGTCCGGCCGCACCGTAGACGGCACGTTGAAAGAGGCGGACACGGTAGGGTTCAAGCCGTACGCGCTCGGCTTCAACCTCCGAGGCAACATCATAACCCGCGTCGAGAAGATCATCAGCAACAATGTGGTCGGCCTGGCGGAAGGCAGCGACCCGAAATTGAAGTCGGAGGCCGTCGTCTTCACGGCGCACTGGGACCACCTCGGCGTCGGGCGAGCCGTCCTGGGCGACGCGATTTACAACGGCGCCGCGGACAACGCCACCGGCTGCGCCCTGCTGCTCGAACTCGCCCGTGCGTGGTCCGCCCAGTCGCCGAGGCCGAAGCGATCCGCCATCTTCCTCGCGGTGACCGCGGAGGAGAAAGGGCTGCTCGGTTCCAAGTATTACACCCGCAACCCGCTCGTCCCGCTGGGCAAGACCGCGCTCAACCTCAACTTCGACATGATCCTGCCACTCGGCGTGCCGGAATCGGTCGTGGTCACGGGGGCGGACCGGACGACCGTCTGGCCAGCGGTCAAGGCGGCGGCAGCGAAGAACTTCCTTGAGATCGAAGCCGACCAGAGGGCGCACCTGGGCATCTTCTACCGCTCGGACCATTTCTCGATGGCGCAGGCGGGCGTCCCGGCGTTTTCCGTCGCGGCGGGGATGAAGATGAAGGGCAAGCCGAAGGACTTCGCCAGCAAAGCCTTCAAGGAGTTCAACGACAAGGTGTACCACTCGCCGCAGGATGAACTGAAGCCGGAGTGGGACTTTTCGGGCTTCGTTGTGTTGGCCCGGTTCGCCCTTGACGTGGCCCGGGACGTCGCCAACGCCGACCGCCTGCCGACCTGGAACCTCGGAGACGAATTCCGCCCGGCGCGAGAGCAGCACGGAGTGAAGTAGGACCGTACGGGTCCGAATGGAAGCGTTGCGCGCGTCGGTCACATCAGCGGTAAGGCGGTGAACTCCGGTTGGACGCCTGTCTCTCCACCCATAGTGTTAGGACAACGTCCCAGACCACACCACCTCCGTCCCGAGGACCTGATGGAATACAAGCGCTTTTTGGGCCTCCTGGTGCTTTGTTCCCTCCTACCGGCCGGAACGGTGCAGGGGCAAACCAGGGCTGCGCGGCCGGACTACCAGGACCCCGCGCTCCCCACGGCGCGACGCGTGGAGGACCTCCTCCCGCGCATGACGCTGGAGGAGAAGGTGGCGCAGATGCTGAGCATCTGGAACGCCAAGCGGCAGATCACCGACGCCCAGGGGCGTTTCGACCCCACCCGTGCGCCGGAGTGGTTCCGGGTGGGGATCGGGCGGATCGAGCGCCTGAGCGACGGGCACGGGGCGCGCGCGCAGGCGGGGTTCACCAACGCGATCCAGCGGTGGGTGAAGGACCACACGCGCCTCGGCATCCCCGTGATCTTCCACGAGGAGGCGCTGCACGGGCTACAGGGGCAGGAGGCGACCAGCTTCCCGCAGGCGATCGCCCTGGCGAGCACCTGGAACCCGGAGTTGGTGGAGCGCGTCTTCGCCGCGGTCGCGCAGGAGGTGCGGGCCCGGGGCGCGCAGCAGGTACTCGCACCGGTGGTGGACGTGGCGCGCGACCCGCGCTGGGGACGCTTCGAGGAGACCTACGGCGAGGACCCGTACCTCGTGGCCCAGTTGGGTCTGGCGGCGGTGCGCGGCTTCCAGGGAGGCGGCCGAACGATCCCGGCCCAGCGGGTGATCGCCACGCTGAAGCACATGACCGGGCACGGCCAGCCGGAGTCCGGGACAAACGCGGGCCCCGCGTCCTTCGGCGAGCGGACGCTGCGCGAGGTTTTCTTCTACCCCTTCGAGGTGGCGGTGAAGCAGGGGCACGCCCGCAGCCTGATGCCCTCGTACAACTAGGTCGACGGGATCCCCTCGCACGCCAACCGCTGGATGCTCCGCGACGTGCTGCGGGGGGAGTGGGGCTTCGACGGCACCATCGTCTCGGACTGGCAGGCCATCCGCCAGCTCGCCGGACGGCACCGGGTGGCTGCGGACGCCGCCGACGCGGCGCGCCAGGCGCTGACGGCCACCGTGGACGTGGAGCTCCCGGACGTGGAGACGTATCCCACCCTGGTCGGGCAGGTGCGGCAAGGGACAGTGCCCGAGGCCGCGATCAACGACGCCGTGCGGCGGCTGCTGCGCGCGAAGTTCGAGCTCGGCCTGTTCGAGGACCCGTACGTGGACCCCGACCGCGCCGACCAAATCTCCGGCTCGGCGGCGAGCCGGCCGCTGGCTCTGGAGGCGGCTCGCCAGGCGATCGTGCTCCTCCAGAACCGGGGCGGGCTGCTCCCCCTGCAAGCCGCCGAGGCGCGCCGGGTGGCGGTGATCGGCCCGCACGCGGCCGAGGTGATGCTGGGCGGCTACTCCGGCGTGCCGCGCCACGCGGTGAGCATCCTGGAGGGGCTCCGCCAGCGGCTGGGGGCAGCCGCCACCGTCACCCACGCGGAGGGAGTGCGCCTCACCGAGGACTCGGTCTTCACCCGCGGTCCCCAGCCGCTCGTCGGGGGAACCCGCTCGCAGGCGCGGTGGTCGGCCGACCGCGTGGTGCTCGCCGACCCGGCCGCCAACCGACGCCGCCTCGCGGAGGCGGTGGCGCTGGCGCGCGACAGCGACGTGGCCATCGTGGTGGTGGGGGACAACGAGCAGACCGCGCGCGAGGCATATGCCGAGAATCACCTGGGCGACCGAGCGGAGCTGCGGCTGGTGGGACAGCAAGAGGAACTGGTGCGGGCGGTGCTCGACACCGGGAAGCCGACGGTGCTGGTGCTGATCAACGGCCGCCCTCCGGCGATCCCGGAGCTGGCCGAGCGCGCCCCGGCCATTCTCGAGGGGTGGTACTTGGGGCAGGAGGGCGGCACCGCGGTGGCCGAGGTGCTCTTCGGCGACGTGAACCCCAGCGGCAAGCTGCCGGTCAGCTTTCCCCGCGGCGTGGGGCAGTTGCCGCTCTTCTACAACCGCAAGCCCACGGCGCTGCGTGGCTACCTCTTCGCTTCCACCCGACCGCTCTTCCCGTTCGGGCACGGCCTGTCGTACACCGCCTTCGCGTACTCCACCCCGACGGTCGCGCCGGCGCGGATCCCGCCGGACGGGCGGACCACGGCTTCGGTCGAAGTGACCAACACCGGGATGCGGGCCGGCGACGAGGTCGTGCAGCTCTACCTCAGCGCCGAGGTGAGCCGCGCCACCCGGCCGGTGATGGAGCTGAAGGGCTTCCGGCGCATCAGTCTGGCGCCCGGCGATCGGCGCACGGTGACCTTCGAGCTGGGGCCGGAGCAGTTCTCTTATCACGGGCCCGAGATGAAGCACGTCGTCGAGCCCGGCCGCTTCCAGGTGATGGTGGGGGGGGGAGCTCCGACGAGGTGAAGTCCGTGGGGCTGGACGTGGTGGGACAGTAGGTCCCCTCCCCCAGAAACGGATTGAAGAATTGGTTGAGAATTGGGGACATTCTGGACAGAGCCTTGTTCGGTTTGGTCACTCTCGCCTGTTGGCGGCGGGCGCGTTTGTGGTAGGATGCGGTGGTTAGGTCGTCACGCGAGGAGGTTTTCACGATGACACCAACCCTGCAAGCCCTTGGCATTGACCGGATGAGCGTCGAGGACCGCATTGCCCTGGCAACAGCGATCTGGGGCAGCATCGCCGCCGAACCGCACCCGCCGTTGCTCACCGAGGCGCAACGGCGAGAGCTGGAGCGGCGACTGGCCGACCACGCCGCCAACCCCGATGATGTTATCCCCTGGGAACAAGTCAAGGCCGAAGCCCTCGCCCGGTTCCAGCGATGAGCCTTCCGGTCGTCTTCCGCCGGGCTGCGAGAGCCGAGTTCGACGATGCGGCGGACTGGTACGAGCAATGCCGGGCTAGGCTTGGGGCGGCGTTTACGGCGGCGGTCCAGTGGGTCCTGGATCAGATCGCTGCCCGACCCGACTTCTACCCGCAGGTCTACCAGGACGTGCGGGAGGCGCTGGTGTCAAGCTACCCGTACTGTGTCTATTACCGTGAGGAACCGGGTCGGGTCGTGGTTCTGTCCGTCTTTCACACCGCGCGAGATCCGTCCATCTGGCAGGGCCGGGCTTAACAAATCGTTGCAGCAGACGCGGCCGGTATCACGGCTTTTCGTGGTATGAATTCGCTGCAAGAAGAGAAATGGGATATCGTGCTTTTTCGAGAATCACGATGTCCCATTTTTCGGCCCTTGGCGAGGCCCGGCCCGTTTGCCCCGGGTCTGTGCGGTGCGCGTGGAGGAAGTGCTGCCATGGTCAGTCTCCGGCGTGATCTCCTAACGGTCGTCCTCCTGGTTGGCCTCGCGGCGTGGGTGCCGAGCCTACGCGCGGAGGAGCCCTTGCCGCCCGGGGCCCTGCGGCGCCTGGGGGATTCCCAGTTTCGCCTGGGAGAGCCCACCAGCTGTGTGCGGCTTTCTCCCGATGGCAAGATCCTGGCGGCCGCCGGCCGTAGTGGTATCCATCTTCTGGAGACTAGCACTGGCAGGGAGATCCGCCGGCTCCCTTCCGACCTCGGCGTTGGGTTTGAGTCTCTGACCTTCTCTCCGGACGGTAAGTGGCTGGCGGCCGGCTCCCGATTCGGCCCCGCTCAGATTCTGGAGGTGAGCACCGGACGCCCGCTACCGACGCCGCCGGCGCTGCAAAGGTGCTCTTCGCTAGCGTTTTCCCAGGATGGCAAGACAGTGATGGCCGTGGGCGGGGAGCATCAAGCCAATATTCCCATCCTCGTCTGGCAGCTTGGCTCCGAGATGGAGCCACAGACGTTTCCCTCGACGCACGATCATCAGGTGGGAGCCTGTCTTTCCGGGGATGGCAAATGGCTGGCATCGTGGGGAACGGCGCTTCGGCAAAGAGAGCTGGAGCGCGAGCAGGCCGTCATGCGGCTGTGGGACGTCGCGGGCGGCAAAGAGGCTCGCAAGCTTGCGATGGACGACTCTATGGTAGCCGCGGCCTTTTCGCCCGATGGCCAGACGCTCGCCACGGCCGGGTCCTCCTCCGGAATCACGCTCTGGGATCAACCGTCCGGCAAACGCCTCCGCCATTTCGCCACGCGGAGCGGGATTGGTGCGGCCCTGTTCTTTTCCCCCGATGGCCAGACGCTTGTCGCCACCAGCTACGACGGCGCCGTGCAGTGCTGGAACCTGCCGAGCCGGCGTCGCCTGCGGCAGGGCCTTGCTCCGCGGTGTCCGCAGGGCAACGTGGTGTTTACCCCCGATCGGCGGATCCTGGCGTGCGGCCTGGAGGGACAGGCCGTCGTCATCTGGGACGTCCTTTCCGGCAAGCGACTCACTCCAGAGGGGACGGGATCCAGGCTGCCCATTGCGTCGCTGGCCTTCACTCCGGACGGCCAGATCCTCCTGGCCGCAAACACCGGCGCCTCGATCAGCCGATGGGACGTTTCCGGAAGGTTCCTGCGCTCCGTTTCGCTCGAGCGCTCCGAGCGGAGCATGGGCCCGTCCGCCAGGGTCCTGTCGCCGGATGGCAGCTATGCGATGGAGACCGATCTGCGGGTATGGCGGCTCGTGGACACCATCACGGGCCAGGAGGTATGGACATACCGTAGCCACGCCCGGCATGGTAGCGTGCCCGCTTTCTCCGCCGATGGCAAGCTGGTTGTCACGGACGGCTCCCGGGGTCTAAGCGTGCTGGAGATCGAGAGCGGCGAGGAGGTACATACGATTCCCCTGCCCCAGCAGTCGCTCGGCCACGCGGTGGCGCTCTCCCCGGATGGCAAGGGCCTGGCGCTCGCGTTCACGAGCCAGCCGGGGCTGGGGCAAATGCTCCGCGGCAGTATCGCCTTCTGGGATCTCCAGGCCGGCAAGGAGCTACGGCAAGCCGCGCACACCATGGACATGGTGCAAAAGATCCTTTACGGTGCCAACGGCCGGGTTCTCGCGACGCTGGGGATGTACAGCCTGACGCTCTGGGATAGTCGAACGGGCCACCGACTTCATCAACATGCCCTGGGTATGCCTGGCATGCGCCGGTTCACTGCGGTCGCCGCCTCGCCGGACGGGCGTCTCCTCGCGGTGGCGCTGGCCGAGGAGGAGGCGGCCCATACGATCCAGGTTTTCGAGATCGTCTCCGGAAGCATGCGCGCGAAATTTCAGGGACACCGAGGAAGCATCGCCGCGCTGGCGTTTTCGCCGGATTGTACCCTGTTGGCATCCGGGGCGGAGGATACCACCCTGCTGCTTTGGGACCTGACGGGGCCGGCCGATCAACCGGCGAAGGTAAAGGGGCCGCTTTCGGCGCCACAGCTGGAAAGCCTGTGGGCCGACCTGGCTGCGTCGGACGCCCGCGTCGCCTGGCGGGTCTGCGGACAGCTCATCGCTTCACCCAAAGAAACGGTGCCTTTTCTCGAGCATCGGCTGCTGGCCGGGCGTCCGGCACCCGCGTCTGCGGAGTCCGTGGACCGGCTCCTTGCCGCCCTGGACGACCGTCGCTTCGACGAACGCGAGCGTGCTACTCGCAGCCTACAGCAGGTGGGAAAAGCAGCCGAGCCCGCGCTACGGCGCGCCTTGCAGAACAAGCCCTCGGCCGAAGTCCGGCGGCGCGTGGAATGGCTTCTGGAGGCGATCCAGGCGGGTGAATCCATGCCCCACGAGCTAGGTCCCCTTCGGGCAATCGAAATACTGGAACACATCGGGTCGGCCGAGGCCCGGGACATCCTCACGAGGCTGGCCAAGGGCGAGCCGGATGCCCCATGGACCGTCGAGGCCCGGGAGGCGAGCGCCCGCCTCCTCCGCACCGCAAGCAAGTCAAAGGGATGAGGGATGAAGGATGGATGGTCTGCTTCATCCCTCATCCCTTCTTTAAGAGATGCCCCATGAAGCGTGTGTACCTGATGGTCGTGGCGTTCGGCCTGCTCGTCCCTGCCGCCTTGCGTGCCCAGGACGATCCGGCGGAGATGCGAAAACGGCTCGAGAAGCTCGATCCGGCGCTGCTGCAAAAACTGATGCAGGAGGATCCGGCCGCGGTGGCCCGGCTGCTGCACGACAATACGACCGAGGTGACCGATCTGCACTACACACCGAATGGCCGCCAGCTTTTTGTCGCTGCCCTGGATGGCACGATCCGGGGCCTGGAGATGCCCTCCCAGAAGGAGCTGTTTCGGGTCCAGGCCCATAAGCAAGGCGTCTACGGCCTGGCCCTGAGCCGCGATGGCAAGCTCCTGGCTTCGGCAGGGGGAGACTACCTGGCACGCGTCTGGGAGGTGGAGAACGTCAGGGAGCTGCAAACGCTTCGAGGTCATAGCAAAGACGTCATCTGTGTGGCGTTTGCCCCCGATGGCAAGACCCTGGCATCCGGCGGCTACGACGGGACGATTCGCCTCTGGGACCTGGACTCCGGGAAGCCGCAGTCGGTCCTCAAGGGCCATACGCATAAGGTAACGCACCTGGCCTACTCGCCCGACGGCAAGCGGCTGGCTTCGGCCGGCGTCGTGCCCGCGGAGACCGAGATGTACCGCGGCTCGACCCAAGGGGACCAGGTTCGTCTCTGGGACCCGATTGCGGGGAAGCTCCTTCGCCAGCTGCCAGCACGCGGTGAGCGCCTGGCCTTTGCGAACCACCGGACGCTGGTGGTGGCGGGCATGTTTCTCGATTTCCTGCCGCCGCAGGCTGGTGGGCTGGTCATTGGCGATCACGCGCTGCACGGAGGCTCGCGGATCACGGTCTGGGATCTGGAGAAGGACCGGCAGCAGCTCAAGGTCGAGCACTTCTGGACCGCTCTGGCTGTGTCTGCGGATGGGCGCTTTTTCGCTTCGGGCTGGGGCACCCGGCTGCATCGAGGGGGGATGGTCGTTCAGGCAAGTCCCGCCCACGGCATTTACCTGTGGGAGATGGCCACGGGCAAGGAGGTATTGCGACTTCCCGTACCGGAAAATGCGGCCACGGTGCTCGCCATCGCGCCCGATTTTCGCCAGGTGGCGGCCGGCCATCTGAACGGGACCGTTCGCTCGTTGTCTCTCGCTCCCTCCGATAGTGAGCCCGCTGGCGAGAAGGCTCCGGCTGCCGCAGAAGACCTGGAAAGGCACTGGCTTGCTCTGGCGGAGGGTGATGCTCGGGCCGCCTATCGGGCCATGTGGGCCCTGGCTGGGGCCGGCGATCGGGCGGTGGCGCTCCTCGCGGAGCGACTTCAGGCCGAGCCCGCGACGGGATCTCCTGCGGAGCCAGGACGCGGCCGGGCGCTGCATGTTCTGGAGCAAATCGGGACCTCGGCCGCACAGAAGCTCTTGCAGCGGCTAGCCCGAAAGAACCCCGGCAGCCGCCTGGCAGAGGATGTGGAGGCAGCTCATCGCCGTGTGGCCCTGCGGCTCTGCGCAGGGACCTAGCTGGCCAGGAGAGGCAAGGTGACACTTTCCCAAGGTCATAGCAGAGCCTGAATACGCGGAGAAAGCAGGTCCGTGTCTCATGCGGACCGTGTGGTGGTCCCCGGGTGCCGCCTCAGATGAGAGATCGCCGAGGCCACTAGCCGTCCGGGGCCATCTTGGGTGCCATCCCTTGGCCATCACGCTCGGCTCGCCGCCTGCACCGCCGCCAATGCGCGCAGCGCCTCGGGGGCGAGGTCGGCGCCGTTGGGCCACATCACCGTCCCCCACACCGGGTCCAACTCCGCCCGTGCAAAGTACGCCAGATCGCGCAGCGGCTCAAACACCGGGCCAGCGAGCAGCGGACGCACATCGACGGTTTTGCATTCGCCATCGTTGAACGCTAGCCGCAGACAATGGACTCCCCATACCTCCGCTTTAACAATACGCAGGATCCTAGACGATCCCCGACTCAATCGAGCGGCTCGATGGGTTGTAAAGGCTGGCCGGCACGAGCCAGGTCCCCACTGTGCAGCAAGTCGGCCTGGTGAACTGTCACCTTGCCGCCCTCGGCGACGAGCCGGCCGTTGGCTCTGGAGGCGGCTCGCCAGGCCATCGTGCTCCTCCAGAACCGGGAGGGACTGCTCCCCCTGCAAGCCGCCCAGACGCGCCGGGTGGCGGTGATCGGCCCGCACGCGGCCGAGGTGATGCTGGGCGGCTACTCCGGCGTGCCGCGCCACGCGGTGAGCATCCTGGAGGGGCTCCGCCAGCGGCTGGGG
>JBGQLF010000187.1:0-10757 GCA_041499985.1 Gemmataceae bacterium | reverse complement strand
TGCACGCTGGGAGTAAGGTGATCCATGAGCGGGCCCTCCTGGCCACTGGGGGATGCGGTCTACCAACCAACATCTTACCCAATCGCGAGGCATGGTCCGCTCCTTCTACCTACGAACTCCGCTGTAAGTGCAAAACTCTAGTACGAGAGAGGCCAGACCAGGAACACTCGGTTACTGTATCTCGCTCGTGTGCCAATCCGCGACGACGACCTGGCGCAATTGCAGAGGCTGACGAACCTGCGCGTCTTGAGGCTGCGAGCAACCTTGATCACCGACAAAGGTTTGAAGCATCTCAAAGGATTGAGCAAGCTTCGAGACCTGAGTCTCATGAGCACGAAAGTCACTGACGCGGGGCTGGAGCAACTCAAGGCCTTTCCTGACCTACTGCCAAAGCGCGAGACCTTCCTGACCCAAATCCGTACCCTGTCTGGAGGCTCCTTACCATGGTCGAAGCGCATGCCAGTTCCGCCCGATTCGTCCGTGTAGCTCGCTTGGCGGAGGTACAGGCCGGCGGCTGCCTGAGCGTCCCTGTCGAGGGATACGTCTTGGCGCTGTTCGCGGCAGGCGAAACGATCTATGCGGTGGACAACCGCTGTCCCCACATGGGCTTTCCTCTCCAGCGCGGTACGCTCCAGGACGGGATTCTCACGTGCCATTGGCATCATGCGCGCTTCGACCTGGCCAGCGGCGGGACTTTCGACCCCTGGGCCGACGATGTCCGCGCCTACCCGGTGCAAATCCGGGACGGTGAAGTGTGGGTTGACGTGGCCCGACGCGAAGACCCGCGCGCTCACCAGCGGCAGCGCTTGCGGGACGGGCTGGAGCGGAACATCCCGCTGGTCCTGGGCAAGGCGGTCATCAGTCTGCTGGAAGGCGGTGAGGATCCGGCCGGGCCGTTCCGCAGCGGCCTCGATTTTGGGGCGCGTTGTCGGCAGGCCGGCCGGGGCCAAGGCCTGACCATCCACACCTGCATGATGAACCTGTTGCCCCACCTGGAGGCCGGGGACCGGCCGCGTGCAGCTTATCACGGTCTCTCGGCCGTGGCGCGCGATTGTGCCGACATGCCGCCGCGTTTCGGACTTCACCCGCTCCCCACCTGCACGACCGACCTGGCTACGTTGAAGCGCTGGTTCCGCCAGTTCATCGAGGTACGGGATGCCGAAGGGGCCGAGCGCTGTCTGGTCTCGGCTCTCCGGGCCGGTGCCGATCATCGCCAAATAGCCGACATACTTTTCGCTGCGGCCACGGATCACCGGTATCTCCAAATTGGCCATGTCGCCGACTTCACCAATAAGGCGTTGGAGGCACTCGATCATGCGGGGTGGGAGCACGCGGAACCGGTCTTGACCAGCCTGGTGTCCAGTTATGCGAATGCCGATCGGATGGAAGAGTCCAACGCCTGGCGTCATCCCGTGGACCTGGTGGCCATTCTACAGCGTGCCTTCGATAGCCTGCCGGCCGCGCTGGAAGTGGGCCGAAGTCGGCGCGGCACCTGGGCCGGCCGCGAGCGCTTGGTGCCGGTGCTGCTGGGCGAAGATGCCCCCGCCCTTGCCGGCGCCCTGCTGGCCGCGCTTCGCGAGGGCGCGAGCGAGGTGGAAGTGGCCGAGGCCGTGGCCTATGCCGCGGCCCTGCGCGTTGCCCGCTTTCACACGAGCAACGAGTTCGGCGATTGGGACACGGCCTTGCACACCTTCACGTTTGCCAATGCCGTCCATCAGGGACTGCGCCGGTCGCCGGCGCCGGAATCCCTGCGGGGCGTCTTCGATGCGGCGATGAGTGTGTACCTCGACCGCTTTCTCAACGTGCCGGCGGCCCGCCTCCCGGACGCCCAAGGCCCCCCCAAGGATCCGGAAAGCTTGTTGTCAGAACTGCCCGGGCTGCTGAATCAGCAACAGCAAGTGAACGAAGCGGGGGAATTGGTCGCCGGCTATTTGGCGAGCGGCGGGCGTCCAGACCGCTTGCTGGCCATGCTGGGCAAAGTCCTGCTCCGGGAGGACCGCGATTTTCACACGATTCAGATGGTGGAAGCAGCCTTTCGCCAATTCGGCTTGCTGGGTGGGACGCCAGCCGGTGAGCACGTGCTGGTCGCCGCCGCGCGCTATCTGGCGGCTCATGCGCCGACCGTCCGCGCGCAAGGGCAGACGTATCAGATGGCCTATCGGCTGCACCGCGGCGAGTGTCTCTTTGAGGGTCCCTAGCCCGAAGCACCAGCGAGGGATCCAGTCTCGCCTCGGCTGGCGCTTTGGGCTAGTCCTGCCAATGAGCTGGGATGCGTTGCCAGATATGAATACGCCGCTGGATATTTTAGGTCTAGGCTGCGTCGCCGTCGACGATCTGCTTTACGTTTCCGCGTATCCGCCGGCCGACGCCAAGGTGCCGATTCGGCGGCGGGAACGGCAGTGCGGCGGCCTGACCGCAACCGCGCTGGTCGCCGCGGCCCGCCTCGGTGCCCAGTGCGCCTATGCGGGCGTTCTCGGCACCGAGGAACTGTCGCAGTTTGCTCTCGACCGCTTGCAGCAGGAACACGTCGATGTCACCCATGTCCGCCGCCGGCCAAAGGCCCAGCCGATTCACTCGTTCGTGATTGTGGACGAGAACCGGCAAACGCGCACCATCTTGTACGATCTGGAGAGTGTTTTTGGCCCCGAACCCGGCTGGCCGGACGCCGCGGTGATTCGCTCCGCGCGGGTGCTGTTCGTGGACCATTTTGGCGTCGAGGCGATGATCTGGGCGGCCCAGATGGCCCGGGCGGCCGGCGGGGCTGTGGTCGCCGACTTCGAGCGCGATGAGATGCCGCAGTTCCCCCAATTGCTGGAACTGGTCGATCACCTGATCCTCTCCCGCGACTTCGCCGCGAAACGCACCGGGGAAACGCAAGCGTCCCGCGCTGCCGAGAAACTCTGGACTTCCCAGCGGCAGGCGGTGGTCATCACCTGCGGGGCGGAAGGATGCTGGTATCGGGGTACGGGACTTGACGGTTCCCAACATCTGCCCGCGTTTCCCGTGCCGGTGGTGGACACAACGGGCTGCGGCGATGTCTTCCACGGCGCCTACGCCGCGGCGCTGGTTCGCGGACTCGACTTGCACGAGCGGGTGCGCTTTGCGGCGGCGGCCGCGGCGCTCAAGGCGACGCAGCGCGGCGGCCAGGCCGGCATTCCGAGTCGAGCCGCGGTCGAAGCCTTCTTGAAGGAACGAAGCCGATGAGGACACCAAGCCTGCTTGCGGTTCTGGCCGTTGCGCACGCCGCTTCTCGGAGATCCGGAGATCCCGCGGCCCGTGCTCGGGATGGTAGTGCGACCAAGAATGCATTAGAATGCCATTTGATTGCCGTTTCGGTTGGGCTGCCTCTTGTCGCAGCCACTTTGAATCGGAGAATGCCAAGCGATGAATGTCTCCTTGACACCCGAGCTAGAGCGGTTCGTCACTCAGAAGGTCGAAAGCGGCCTCTATGCCACAGGCAGCGCAGTTATTTGCGAGGCTCTCCGTCTTCTTCAAGAGCGCGAAAGAAGTATCGAAGAGCTGCGCAAGCAAATTGGCCTTGGCATCGAGCAGGCTGACCGCGGTGAAGTTGCTCCCTTAGACATGGAGGCCATCCTGGCCAAGAGCCGAGAACAGCTTCTGCAGAATCAAGAGCTATCCCATGCCCCAGGTTCTTCGCATCAGTCAGCAAGGGCCCGACTATAGTGAAGTCTCCCGGAGGGAGACCCCGTCATGGAATCGGCCACACGGCCCCGGATACTTCTCTGCGTCAATGGTCCGCCGATTAACGACGATCTGCGTCCGCTTCTGGAGCGGGTCGGCCAGGTCCTCGACTGGCAGACGCTCGATGCCGAGCCGGAGGAGGTCGCGAGGGTTGATTTGATCGTCCTCGACGGTAGCCGGAGCAGCGCGGAAGCGCTTCCGTTTTGCCGCCGGCTGCGGGGCCGCCTGGCCGACAGCTTTGTGCCCATCCTGTTCATCCTCGGCAGCGCGACGCCGATCACCCGTTTGGCCAGCCTGGAAGCCGGGGCCGATACGTATTTGCTGTGGCCGTTCGCTCCGGGCGAGTTGCTGGCCCAGGTGCAGGCCTTTCTCCGCCTCAAGGGGCGGCATGATCGCCTGGCCGAAAAGACCGCCGAAGTCCATCGCATCAACAAACAGCTCCAGCAGGCATATCAGCAGATCGACCTGGAGCTGGAATTGGCCCGCCGCCTCCAGCGCAGCTTCTTGCCGCAGACGCTGCCGGACATGCCACCAGCCCGGTTTGCGGTTTATTACCGGCCCTGCGGGCACGTCGGCGGCGATTTCTACGATGTGTTCCGTCTCGATGAAGACCACGTCGGCTTCTACGTGGCCGATGCCATGGGACATGGCGTACCGGCTAGTTTGTTGACGATCTTCATCAAGAAAGGTGTGCGGGTTAAGGAAATTGTTGGCCGACAGTATCGCCTGGTGCCGCCCGACGAGGTGCTCCAGCATCTCAACCGCGACCTGATTGAGCAGGAATTGGCAGAGATGCCGTTCATCACCATGATCTACGGCTTGTTCAACGCCCGGGACTGTACCTTGCGCTTCGCCCGGGCCGGCCATCCGCATCCGTTGTATGTGCCGCAGTCCGGTACGCCGCACTTCTGGCAAGTCCACGGTAGCCTGCTCGGCGTCTTCGAGACCGAGTTTACCGTCCAGACCCAGCGCCTCCAGCCGGGCGACAAGGTGCTGTTCTACACCGATGGCCTGGAGAGCACCGCCGAGGCCAACCAGACGGGGAGCGAGCGCTTGCTCCGCTGCGCCTCCGAGCATCAAACGCTACCCGTCGAGGAGTTCGTCGGGCAGCTGGCGCGCGAGCTGATCGAGCAGACGGAACAGCCGGATGACTTTACGTTGCTGGGGCTGGAAGTGCGCGAGTAAGACCACGTATTGGTTCATGATCTGGTTGAGGTTGTCTGGTGCTCTCCTCCGTTGCGGGAAAGGGCGTGGGTCATGCTGCGCTCGTACGCAGGGTTGCGGCCCAAGGATGGGACGAGTACCTTTGTAGTTAACAACGCAGGAGTACGGATATGGACAGCAGTCAACCGACCACCGCGCAGGAATACTTCGATCGGGGCTTCGCTCTTACCGACGAGGGGGAGTACGACCAAGCCATCGAATTCTTCACGCGCGCCTTGGAACTCGATCCCCAAAACGCCGAGACTTACCTGCACCGCGGCCGCTGTCACGATCGCAAGAAGGACCACGACTGCGCCCTGGCCGATTTCAGCGCCGCCATTGAGCGCAATCCTCAGTATGCCAAGGCGTATCACTTCCGCGGCGTGTCCCATGCCAAGAAGGAAGAGTATGACCAGGCCCTGGTCGATTACAACCGTACCCTCGAGCTCGATCCGACCGACGCCGGCGCCTACAACAACCGCGGCAGCATATTTCTCCTGCGCAAGGACTATGGGCGCGCCCTGGCGGATTTCAATGAAGCGCTTCGTCGCGATCCGGAATTCAAGTTGAGCTATCTCAACCGAGGCAATGCCTATTCCCACCAGGACGATTATGCTCGGGCCCTGGCGGAGTTCAATCACTTCATCGAGGTGGAGCCCGAGCATGCCGAGGGCTACCTGGCACGCGCCATGACCCACCACAAATTCGAGAACTACGAAGCGGCCATCGCCGACTTCACGAAGGTGCTGGAACTGGAGCCGGACAGTTATCCCGCCCGGGCCCAGCGCGGAGCCTCGTATGTCGCCCGGAACGAATTGGACCAGGGCCTGGCCGACTTCGACGCCTGGGTGCGCAGCCGGCCGCGCGACGCCGAAGCGTACTACCACCGCGGCATGACCTACGCGAAGCAGCACGAGTTCACTCGGGCCCAGGCCGACCTGTCGGAAGCGATCCGTCTCGATCCGTATCATGCCCAGGCCATCATGAGCCGGGCCGTGATCTTTACCCAGCTGGGCGACTTCCCGCGCGCCCTGGGCGACCTCAATTCGCGCGTGCGCCTGCCGCCGCCGGACCCGATGGTTTACTATACGCGGGGTCTGTTGCGGGCGGACCGTAAGGGCTTTGAGCAGGCGATCTCGGACTTCGCGGAATGCTTACGGCTCAAGCCGGGACACGTACCGGCCTTGCGGGGCCGGGCCCTGGCCTATCACGAGATGAAGCGCTACGAGCAGGCGCTGGCCGATCTCGATGAGGCTCTGCGCCTCGAGCCGCAAGACGCCGACTCCTACTACAGTCGGGGTCGAGTCTTCAACGACAAGGGCGCCTATCGGCTGGCCATTGCCGATCTCCTGCGGGCCGTGCAGCTCGATGAGGACAACAGTCGCTACCATAATCAGCTGGCCTGGGTATGGGCCACCTGTCCCAAAGCGGAAGGCCGCAATGGACCCAAGGCCGTCGAGCACGCCACCCGGGCTGCCGTCTTGACGAACTGGGAGGACGGCAACATTCTCGACACGCTCGCGGCGGCGTATGCGGAGTGTGGCCGGTTCAAGGAGGCGGTGGAGTGGGTGCGGAAAGCGCTGGAGCTGGCGCCGGAGGAACTCAAGACGGATATCCGCGCCCACGTGCAGCTGTACCAGGCCGGTAAGCCGTACCGGGCCAAACCGCCGGCGGAGCCGGAGGGCCGGCCGGTGTCGGGGACCCAGCCGTGGTGGAAGAAGCGGAAACGGCTCTGAGTGAAGGAGCAGCCATGCTTAAACTTGCCATGCTCGGCATGTGGCACACCCACGCCGACGGGATCGTTCGCCAGGTGGCGGAGCACCCCCAGGAATTCACCTTGGTCGGTTTCCATGATCCGGACCCGCAGGTCGTCGCCAACCGCCGCACGAAATGGGCGCCGTTGATCCCGAACTTCCGTGTTTTCGATCGGCCCGAACAGCTCCTGCGCGAGCCGCTCGACGGCGTTGTCGTGGAGGGTCGGGTCTTCGAGAATCTGAAGCTGGCCCGGCTGGCGCTGGAGAGCGGCCTGCCCGTGATGCTGGAGAAGCCTGCCGGCGATAATCTAGACGAGTACCGTCGCTTGATCGACCTGGCCCAGCGCAAGCACCGGCACTTGCAAATGATCTACTTGTTCCGCTACATGTCGGCGGTGGTGGAAATGCTCGGCCGGGCCCGCAAGGGGGAACTGGGACGCATCTACGAGTTCCGGGCCCGACTACCCAAGGATCTGAGTTCCTACCAACGGTTCGTCGAGGAACTGCGTCCTTACAAAGGCGGGATGTTCTTCGAGATGGCCGGGCATGTCATCGATATGATGGTTGCCCTGCTCGGCCAGCCCAAGGAAGTCACCTCCTTCCTGGCCCATCACCACACGCAGCCGCCGGGGACGTACGTCGACAATGGTATCGCGGTCTTCACCTTCGCGCACGCCTTTGGCATGATCGAGGTGCCGGCCCTGGAAGTGGCACCGCACGCTCGCCGCATCGAAGTCTACGGTACCGAAGGAGCCTGTGCCATTCCGCACCTGGGAAGTGGCCATTTGGCGAACAAGAACATTCAGCCGCTCGAAGTTTATCGGGCTGGCGACGCCGATTGGCAGCGGCTTGACCTGCCGGTGCAAACGCTGCAAATCCGCGACCTGCGTGAGTTCGCTGCCTGCATCGCGGGCAAGAAGGAGCCGGACTACAGTCTGGAACATGATCGAATTGTGCAGGAAACGCTCCTGCGCGCCTGCGGCATGTAAAGGCTGCCCCGGGTCCCGCGCGCACCGAACGTATCAACGCCGTTCGGGCCGCTGTCGGTGTAAGGCTTCCAACTCGCGGCGGAGTCTTTCCACTTCCGCCTCCGCCTGCCGGCGGGCTTGGGCTTCGCGTTGGAGCTCAGCATCCTTCTCTTGCCCTGCTTTCTCGGCTCGTCGGCGGCCGCGAGCTTCACGCTTTCGGCCGGCCTCTGATTCTAGTCGAGCGGCCCTCTCTTCGGCGATCCGTTCTGGACGGGAGCGCAGATACTGTCCGCTCACCGGATCGTAGAAGCGCAATCGCTGGCCCTGCCGTTCCAGGTGCAAGCCCAACACTTTGCTCGGCAGCCGGCCCGCCACCGGCTGAATGTGCACGTAGCGCTTGCCTTGCAAGCGATAGCCCTGGAGCGGCGGCTTCAGATACTCCGCCAGTGGGTCGAACAGGAAGTACTCCTGCACCTTCCATACATCGCGGCAAATGCGAAACTTCTCTTCGAGGTCGTTCTTGGCGGTGGACGACGACGTGATCTCGATAACCGCTTGGGGAGCCTTGCCTTCCTTCCAGATCAGATAGTTCTCGCGGAGCGGCAACTTGGGCACACCGGGCACAGCGAAGATGTCCGGAGCCAGATGCTTGCGCGGGTTGCCTTCCTCGTAGTAGACCAGGAGATTGCCGCCGACGTAGCTGTTGGGGTCGTCGGCGTACCAGTCACGAAGCACCTCCTTGCACTCGATCATGACATCCGCATGCACATCGGTTTCAGCCATCGGCTCACCATCCGTGGTCGGGTAGTAAATGTCGGCAGGGGCCGAGTCGGGCAAAAGGCTCGCCATCGGTTGGCCTCCTGAACAGGACGAATCCGGAGGCCACAAACCGGCCCCGCGGAAGGACAGCTGCGCGCAGTATACCCTTGACCCTGCAAGCCAGCCAAGCCCGGCCGCCGGCACGCTTGGCTCACCATCGAGCAAGCCCCTTCGGCTCAGAGCCTGAGAATTAATTCCCCGTTCGTCGCCGTAAGTCCTTATTCTTCAACGAGGCATCGGGCTGTCCCGGGGATTATTTCTGAGGCTCTCAGCACCACCGCTGCTTATCCACCACATTGCGCAGCGGCTGGCCTGTCACGAAGCGGCGCAGGTTGTCCAGCAGCGTCTCCAGGTGCCGCTCGGGCACCCGTGGCGAGGCGGCGGCAGTATGCGGCGTAAGGATGACGTTCTCCATCTTCCATAGTGGGTGTCCCGGCGGCAGCGGCTCGATCTCGAACACATCGAGGCCGGCCCCCGCAATCTCGCCCGCCTGGAGTGCGGCGGTCAGGTCGGCCAGGTCCACAATGACGCCGCGCCCCACGTTGATCAGGTACGCCGAGCGCTTCATCCGCTGAAGACGTTGGCGGTTCATCAGCTTGTACGTCTGGGGTGTGTGCGGGGCGGCGATGACCACGAAATCGCTCTGGGCCAGCAGGTCATCGAGCCGTTCCGGGCGCCAGAGCGTCACGCCAGGCGGCGCACTGGCAGCCACGGGATCCACGCCGAGCACGCGCATGCCGAAGGCCAGGCCGCGCTGGGCAACCTCCATGCCGATGCCGCCCAGCCCAATCACGCCGAGGGTGCAATCGGCCAGGGTGAGGGCGGCGCGGTCCGAAGGGTGCACTTCACCCGGCCCGCCGTATCCTGGGAGCTCGCTCGGCTCACGTCCCAACGCCTGCCAGACACCATGGAACTGCTGGCGAAGGTAGATGTGGAAGTTCTTGGCGAAGCAGAGAATGAAGCCAAAGACGTGGTCGGCGATGACATCGCTGAAGATGCCGCGCATGTTGGTGACGACCACGGGGGAGGCGACCAATTCGGGATAGAGGTATTTCTCCATGCTGGCCGTAGGTGACTGAGCCCAGCGCAGTTGCTTGGCGGCCCGCAGCATCGGCGGCGTCAGATAGCCGAAGAGGGCGTCGGCATCGGCGATCTCGCGGATGGCGTGGGCTTCGTCCGGAGCCTGGACCCCCGTCATGGGGGCCGCGGCTTCGCAGATCTTGGCGAGACGTTCAGCGGAAACAGGAGGGTGAATGACGAGTTTCATGGGGCAGTCGGTGCAAGGAGATCAGGGATGTTGGTTGGGATCATCCACGAGCAGGCCTTCGGCAACGGCCGCCCGATTGAGGTTGCGATCGGCGGAGAGCAGGGTCAAGGATAGCGACCCAGCGGCCGTTTGCTGACGTTGGACCTGGAGAGCAGAGGCTAATTGCACGGCATCATAGGCACGCAACGGATAGATCGTCACTAATCGCATAGCGTGGTTCCGGATGGCTGACGAAAAGAAGACTCGCCGATACCGCGTCCGCAATTCCCTGCGAAAGAGGCGTTCGGCTTGTTGGGCTTGGGCCAACGTCAACGTGCCTGTCCGAACGCGCAGATAGAGAGCAGCCAGCGCTTCGACCTGCGTGATGGTCGCCAGCCAGCAGGCGTTTCCGGCAGCGGGATCGACAAGGGCCGTGATCCACCGCGACCCGATTTCGGTCACATAGCGCTTGACCGCCGCACTGGTATCAAGGAAATACGGACCCATTTAGCGTCGGTTCTTCAGGACGGTTTCGGAAAGCGGCTCCCCTTCGATCACAGGCGGCACATAAGGCTCGAGCGGGGGCTCGTCTTCAGGCACTGGATCCATCTCCAGCAGGCCTTCCGCTTCCATACGCTTGAGCAATTCTGCGTCGCGGCGCTTGTACTCTTCGGGATCGAGCTTCACAACCGGCTCGACCCTCAGGTACACTTCTTGTCCTTCTTCCAAGTCAAAGAACAGCGTCACGGGGCGGAAGACGCCGTTTTCATACACGGCCTTGACGTTCTGCTTCATCTCACACCTCCCCAGAGCTTGGGTGCCAAGGTTTCTCCGAACCATTCTACTCGAAACGCACCGTCGAGGCGCAGTCCCGATGGCCGACTCGCAACCTCGTTGTGGATTGCCTTACAGGGAAGGCACCTTTAAGATGAAAACTTTCGTGCAGACCGCTGGGCCGTTTCGTGAGAGCAAACCATGACCATTCCATTGGCCGAAGCCCTGCAACAAGTCGAGCTGGAACCGGGCCGCACTTACCACTGTCAGGTCAAGGGGCACTGGGTCGAG
>JBGQLF010000186.1:0-10797 GCA_041499985.1 Gemmataceae bacterium | reverse complement strand
TGAGTTAGAGCGCCGTTACCTGGCTGCTCCTTAGCCTCTTACCGGGTCGTTGAAAAAAGATAGCAGCCTTGAAAGCAACAGAAGACCGAATCAGGCAGACTTTGCACGGACCGACTCGGGTCCAGCAGCGCCGGCCCCTTCACATAACGGGACAGATGCGTGCGACGCGCCGACTCCAGCGGCGCCGATCCCGAACGCCTGACGTTGATTCTACTCGGAGATAAAAGAAGACAAAAGGGGTCGGGAGTCTTTAACAAAGACTCCCGACCCCTTTTATCTTCTCCTTTTATCTTCTCTGCGGCAGAAAGGCCGTGTCGTAAGTCGCAGAAGAGGGACCTGTGACCGTACCCGCACTGCCGTCAGCCATCCCCGGCTGGCCCTTCGAGCGCATGAAGCTGGCCCTGCTGCTGGCCATCGAGGCGCTAGACCGGCTGGGTGACACGGCCACACGGGATAAGATCGCCGAGCTGCGGGGCGAGAAGCAGCAGGGAGGGCGGTCGTGAGTGACAAGCCGCTCGATTGCGTTGGCATCGACCCCACCAGGATGAACGTCGGCAAACACGATTTCCGCGCAGCGGTCCCGATCCTGGCCAGCCAGGCCGAACGGACCGCGCTGGTGCAGGAGACGACGCGGCAATTGATGGCCGCCCGCATCCGCTGGACCATTGACCACGCCGCCGTTGCCAAGCCTGCCGAGCTGCGGGAACTGGTCCACTATAAACTGTGGGCCGAGGTGGAGCGACTGAGCAACTGATTACGGCACCCAGCCAGCGTTTCGCAGAATATCTTCGGCATGCGTGAGGCTAGCTGCGTATTGCAGGTTCACTGGATTGAATACCGGAGCCAGTTTTGCGTGCAGATTGGTAGAACCCTTCACAGCAAAGTCACTCGTGTTCGAGCTTACGAACAGACAGATCCCAGCAAACCCAGCATTTCTGAGTTGGATGGTCGTTTCTACCGCATGTTCAAGAATAACCGAGTCTTTGGCTCCCTTGCTATCAGGCCGTTTCACTGGATGGGTATAGGCGATGATCCGATCAATCGCCCTTCCCATGGCAGCGAAATCGTGGTCAATAGGGATGCAGGCTGTGAGCAGGTCAGAGGACAGTTGACGCAACAGATTTGGCATCGCAAGCACGCCCGCCGGAAGAAATGCAACCGCAGGAAGGGCAAGATGACCGCAGATCGATGCCACAGCATTGCAGGCGTTCACTGCTGTCGCGCATTCATTTACTGTCCCAACAACATGAGTATTCCATTCGGTCCGGACTGGCGAAGCGATGAGCAGGTGCACAGTCTTAGGGTTCTTCTGCACGGAGGTTAGAAATAGCTGGGCAACCTGAACCTCGCTCTGTTGGTTTCGCAGGGGTGCCCGCACAACGTCGAGCAGGGTACAGGAATCGAGAAAAAGGACAGGGGCAGGGGTAGTGATCACGGTAGCGACGATATTGGCAATCAGCGTCATGCCGGCTGCCTCCCTGCCTCCTCGTATTCCTCAATGAGTGCTACATCGCTGTAGAACCGCTTCGTCAGTTCAATCGCCGCATCTTGACTCCAGCCGCTGGCGACGAACCATGCCGTAAGTTCCTCGGGATGGATGGCGACTTCATCGCGGTAAGCCGTATGGACGAGTTTTCGCCAGAGCGGCTCTACCTGTTCCGAAAGTGGCCATTGTCCATCACCGGCTTCAGCAAGATCTGTCAGCGCAGCAGCAGTTTTGTGCCCGATGCGGCTGATCGGCCCGATATGCGCGTATAACACTTCCAACCCGGCAGCGGCAGCCGCCGGTTCCAGCACTTCTTTCAGGGCGTGTTGAATTGCACCCGCCAGGTCGGAAAGAGTTGTTTTCCGATCGAAAACATCATAAGTCCCGCCGCGAACCCGCTGCGCGGTTGCATGGTTGAGGCAGAGCATGACCCGGGGTCCAGTGTCATGGCCGTCTACCCAGCAGTAGATGTGATTTATCTGGCGATCATCTTTGTTCATCCTGGCTTCACGCTCCAATTCACGCGACCAGCCGTGCGCCAGGAAACGCTGCTCGACCTCGGTTAAGAACCTGTCGATCTTTTCCTTTTCCCCCTGTACCAAGACGCGTCGCCAGACGCGGATTATTTCAATGGAGTCCGACCGGACGCCGAATGGGAACCTAGAGAACCGCTTGGCTACCGCAGTCATCTCAGGCTGGCCATGCTCACCGAACCACTTTGCGAGAGTGCGTCTCGCCGCCTCGCAGTCGCTTTCATCGGCCGCCTCTGAGCCAAAAGCCGTCAGCAGCAGCTTAGAAGCAGCAGGAACTTCCTCCCATCCCGAGAGCGTCAGAACCAGTCTGGGCAACGCCCTAGTGTCTACGCATAGATTATCGGCGGGCCCTTTGGCCACATTGGGGTGGCATAGAATCATGCGGATCTGCCCATCCGACTCCCACGCCGCAGCGACGAATCGGCCAGCCTCAAGCTGCTTGATGACATCAGGCGCATTTGATTTCACCACGCTTCGGCGGACCTGCAGCGGATTGCGGTCCCCTTCAGGGAGAGCGCTCAAGGGAAGGCATGCCTCCCCGGCCTGCCAGTAGAACCGCACAGCTTCTGCCATTGCTCACTCCTTGGGGACCATTCCGCACTTGAATGTTACCGTGCGGTTCCGGCCGCGACTAGCCCGCTGCTAAACTGGCCTGATGAGTTTTGACGATCAAAACCGGTAATGGACATGCAAAAACCTTGCAGTCATCCGCGCAGGGATAACGGTGTGAATGATCGCATCCCGAATGGAATGCTGAGCGCGCTGCCGAGGACGCAAGTCGAACACCGCACGGTCAATGTAGGCGATCGGCAACTTCCCTTCGTTGAGAATCCGTTGCAGTTCCTCGACCGTGGTATCCTGGATTTCCGCGATGAGGTGGAACTCCCGGGCGAGACGTTCGAGTTCGTCGATCCGTATGCCTTCCTCTTCCAGGCGTGCCCGGCTTTCCAGCTCACGCTCTTCGACCTTCGTTCCAAAGGCCGCGAGCACCATGCGCAGGCAGGCCAGGGCACAGGTGTTATCCTTCTCCTGCCGGTAGAGTGGAAGCTCGATAGTCATTCCATTTCCGCGTTCGCTCAGGATCAGCGGCAATCTGCCGTGCCCGTTCTTTCCTAACCTCGGGGGGAGTCAGGAACGAAAACTCCTCCCCATCGTAGAGCAGGTCGCCGATGTAGCCTTCGTGGCCGGTGGTGTAGCGCAAAGTGACGGTGATAATCCACACCCGAACTGCCTTGATACGCGCCTCGCGAAGTCCGGTGGCGACCAAGAACATACCGTGTTGGAAAACCAGATGCTTGGTAGCCTCGCGGAGAATCTGCTCCTCCTCGTCCGTGACTTGAGGTTGCCGCCGATTTGCTGTCGCCGAGACTCGGGACCGCGTTGTGTTAGGGACCTTTTTCACCATGGGAGACTCGTACTTCGAAGGCCGCGCCCTTTGAGTAGACTCACTCTCCATTATCGGGAAAAAGGGCAATAGGAGCAAGGGCACGTGGCCTGCCTGGGATGCGGCTGAACCACACCAGTCCGCTGCGTGTGCGACGAATCCACTCAACGCGCGGTGCGCATAGAATAAACACGTTAGCGATTACGCTCCCAGAATCCGTATCCTGAGAGCCGCCCTACGTGCGGATTTTTCCATTGCTCGGAGCGAGTCCTCAAGCGGAGTAGCTCTCGTCATGGGTGAAGTGCTACGAGACGGACAGGGCCTTTCCTCCTTCCAGCAGTACCGCACGCTGCTGGCGGTCTCGGAAGCGATCGTCTCCCACCGGGATTTGCACGCGCTGTTCCACGACCTGGCCAGTCGGCTCCAGCAGGTGGTGCGCTTCGATCACCTGGCTCTGATCCTGCACGATACCGCGAGCAACACGATGCGGCTGCACGTCCTGGAAAGCGCGGAACCGCTCCCGGTCCAGCCCCCTAAAGTTTCTCCTGCTGAGGGAGAGCCTGGGGGCGTCGTCTTGCAGACCCAGAAACCGCTGATCGTTTCGAACCTGGCCGAGGCCGCGCGGTGGCCGCAGTTCCTGGAGCGCGTGAAACTCTTTGGAATCCACAGCTTCTGCTTCCTGCCGCTCACCACGGCGCGCTATCGTTTGGGCACCCTCGTTTTCGGGTCCAGGCAGGATTCCGCTTATGACGCCGCGGACGTGGATTTCCTCCAGCAAGTCGCGAATCAAGTTGCCGTGGCCGTCGAAAATGCCCTGGCCTTCCGCTGTATCGAGGAGCTCAAGGAAAAACTGGAGAAGGAGAAAGTCTACCTCGAAGAGGAGATCCGCACCGAGCACAACTTTGAGGAGATCATCGGCGAGAGCACTGCCTTGCGCCGGGTCCTGAAGGAAGTCGAAACCGTCGCCCCCACCGAGGCCAC
Organism: Gemmataceae bacterium; assembly: GCA_041499985.1. Classification (GTDB taxonomy): domain Bacteria; phylum Planctomycetota; class Planctomycetia; order Gemmatales; family Gemmataceae; genus JBGQLF01. Next base: position 6,413 of record JBGQLF010000186.1, on the reverse strand, counting down.
GGTCCTGATTGGCGGGGAGACGGGCACGGGCAAGGAACTTATCGCCCGCGCCGTCCATCACCTGAGCCCGCGTCGCGACCGCACCTTCGTGAAGCTCAACTGCGCGGCCATTCCGACGGGGCTCTTGGAAAGCGAGTTGTTCGGCCACGAGAAGGGCGCTTTTACCGGAGCGATCACCCAAAAAGTTGGCCGCTTCGAGTTGGCGCACCAAGGGACGCTGTTCCTGGACGAGGTCGCCGACATCCCTCCGGAGTTGCAACCCAAGCTGCTCCGTGTCTTGCAAGAACAGGAGTTCGAGCGCCTGGGCAGCACGCGGACGATCCGGGTGCAGGTGCGCCTGGTGGCCGCCACGAACCGGGATCTGGCGCAGCTGGTTGCCAAGGGCAAATTTCGCAGCGACCTCTACTACCGTCTGAACGTGTTTCCGGTCGTGTTGCCGCCCTTGCGCGCGCGCCGCGAAGATATTCCCCGGCTCGTCCAGCATTTCACCCACAAGTTCGCGCGGCGCATGGGCCGGCGGATCGAATCCATTTCGGCCGAGGTCATGGACGCCCTGTTGGAGTACCCCTGGCCGGGCAACGTCCGCGAATTGGAGAACGTCCTCGAGCGGGCCGTCATTCTCTCCGCGGGAACCGTGCTCCAAATGAATCCCGCCGAACTGAAGCCCACGGCAGGATCCCCAGTTGGAGTAGGATCCGGAGATCGTACCCCAACCGGGGAAGCTCCTTCCAACGCGGCTGTCACGTTGGCCGACGCGGAACGGGAACATATCCTCGCGGCTCTGCGCGCAGCCAACTGGGTCCTGGGCGGCCCGAGCGGCGCCGCCACCCGTCTGGCGATGAAACGGACCACGCTTCAGTCGAAAATGAAGAAACTGGGTATCTCCAATCGCCCCTAGTGCCGAATGGTCGGCATCTGCCGAACGGTCGGCACGTCCTCCTTCGGCACATCTCCTCGCTGCTCAAAGCCCTGGCCGCACCGAGGCTCCACAAGTCCTGCCCATTGTTTCCCTTGCGACAGGGAACGTGAAACTCCAGTCTTTGGTACGGGTGTTGCTATTAACCAGAGAGGGCCAAGACCTTGGCGAGAAAGAAGGGTAGGAACCATGCTTCGGATAACTACTCACCAGAGCCAAGAATTATGGACCTTCCAGCTCGAAGGGAAGCTGGCGGGGCCCTGGGTACGGGAGTTGGAGGAGTGCTGGCAAAGTGCTCGGGCCGGCGACTGCAAGCAAGCCATCCGTTTTGATCTGACGGGCCTGACCTTTATCGACACCGCGGGCAAGGAATTCCTGGCTGCCAGGTACAGCGAGGGGGCCGAGTTCGTTGCCTGCGGCTGTTTCGTGAAGTCCGTCATGGCCGAGATCGCTCGGTCACCGGTCCTCGTCCGGCGGTTGGCCGAGGAAGAAAAGTGAACAAAACAAAGGGGAGATCATCCATGAATGCCCATGAGGCAACGATCCGTGGTTCGGACGATGTGGTTGAAGCCTTCGCGGCTGAGCTGACCCAGGCGGCCTACCCGGTCGCACTCCGGCATGGGGCGGGAGAAGCGTGGCTCGACCTGGAATTGGACCTGTGGAGGGCGCTCGCCGACACCATCAAGAAATGGGTGCCGGAATCATCCCGGGCCGCAGTTCCGCCCGATGTGGTGTCCGGCAATGTCCGCGCCCGACTCGACCACCGGCGCCAGGCTCGTCTTTCCCTTGCCAAGTGAAAGTGAGACCCTTATGAATTACTCCCCAACTCTCTTCACCCGGTTTCAAAAAGGTGTCTGGAACCCTAAAGTCACGGTTCCAGACACCTTTTTGAAACCTGCACTCTTCCTCGGGTTTTGTCTTGGGCTGATGGGGTGTGAGCGGGCTCCTTCGGAAACACCCGTGGCAGCGCCGACTCCGGTCACGGTCAGTTATCCCATCGAGCGGGAGGTCACCGATTACGTGGACTTCACCGGCCGGACGGCCGCGGTGGATTCCGTCGAGGTACGGGCGCACGTGTGGGGCTTCCTGGACAAGGTCAACTTCAAAGAAGGAGCGCTGGTCAAGAAGGACGACGTGCTCGTCGAGATCGACCCACGGACCTACCAGGCGGCGCTGGACCAGGCCAAGGCCGACCTGGAGAGCAAGCAGGCGGCAACGATCAAGGCGGAGGCCCTGTATAAACGCACGGCATCCCTGCTCACACGCGGCGCTGCCTCTCGGGAAGACCTGGACAAGGACAAGGGGGATTGGTTGGTGGCCAAGGCCAACATCGGCTTGGCGGAGGCGAATGTTCACACCGCCGAGCTGAACCTGGGCTTCACCCGGGTGACAGCCCCCATTAGCGGGCGTGTCAGCCGGACTATAGTCACCCCGGGCAACCTGGTGCAATCGGGGGACCAGGGCGGCGGCACTCTGCTCACCACCATCGTGTCCGTGGATCCGATGTACGCCTATTTCGATGTGGACGAACGGACGGTGCTGCGCGTTCGGCAGTTGATCCGTGAGGGCAAGGCCAAATCAGCCCGCGACCCGGGTGTTGAGCTGCCGGTGCTCCTGGGCCTGGCCAATGAAGAGGACTATCCCCATCGGGGCACGATCAATTTCGTGGACAATCAGGTCAATCCCAAGACAGGCACTCTGCGCGTGCGCGGTGTTTTCCGCAACGAAGACGAGGCTCTCTCGCCCGGGTTGTTCGCACGGGTCCGTGTACCCATTGGCGAATCCCATTCAGCTCTGCTGGTCACCGAGCGCGCCATTGATACGGACCAGGGGCAGAAAATCCTTTACCTCGTCAATGAGAACAACGAAGTCGTCTCCCGTCCTATTCGCCTGGGCGCGCCCCACGATGGCTTACGCGTGATTGAAGACGGGCTGAAGCGTGGCGAGCGCGTGATCGTCACGGGCCTGCAACAAGTCCGGCCCGGCAGCACCGTCGAGCCCAAGCAGGTGGAGATGCCGGTCGCCTTATCCAAGGCTCGAAGGACGAATGCCCAAGGACCCATGCCGAAAGAATGACGCCTGCCGAAGCACGTAAGACCCGCGCCCTGAGTGGCGTTCGGCATTCGTCCTTGGGATTCCATTGGTCGTTCGTCATGAGACCTTCGTCCTTCCTTTGTAGGAGAAGCCATCGTGCTGGCAAGATTCTTCATCGACCGTCCCGTCCTGGCGTGGGTTATCTCGATCGTCCTCGTTCTGCTCGGCTTGATCGCCGCGGGCCTCCTGCCAATCGCCCAGTACCCGGAGATCACGCCGCCGACGGTCCGCGTGACGGCCAGCTATCCGGGAGCCAACGCCCAGGTGGTCGCCGACACCGTGGCCGCACCCATCGAGCAGCAGGTCAACGGCGTCGAAGGCATGATGTACATGTCGTCGCAAAGCAGCAACGACGGCACGTACACCCTGGACGTGACCTTTGCGCTGGGGACGGACCTGAACATGGCTCAGGTGCTGGTGCAAAACCGTGTCGCCATTGCCCAACCGACGCTGCCCGACGTCGTCAAGAACATTGGCGTGACCGTCAAGAAGCGTTCCCCCGACATCCTCCTGGCGATCAACCTGTATTCCGACGAGGACCCGGAGACTGGCCGGCCGTACTATGATCAGCTCTACATGAGCAATTACGCAACCATCCGTCTCCAGGATGCACTGGCCCGGCTGGAAGGCGTCGGGGACGTGTCCTCCCTGGGCCAGCGCGACTACAGCATGCGCGTGTGGCTAGACCCGGACAAGCTGGCCTCGCGCAACTTGACGGCCGACGACGTGGTCAGGGTGCTGCGCGAACAGAACGTGCAAGTGGCTGCGGGGCAGATAGGCCAGCCGCCCGTTCCCCGCGGCCAGGACTTCCAGTACACGATGAGCACCCTGGGCCGGCTCGTCGAGGCGGAGCAGTTCGCGGACATCGTCCTCAAGACAGGGGCGGATGGAGAGGTCACCTACCTCAAAGACGTCGGCCGGACCGAACTGGGCGCCAAGAACCAGGACGTTAACTCCACCCTGGACGGCAAGCCGTCGGCCGGCATCGCGATCTTTCAGCTGCCCGGTTCGAACGCCCTCGACGTTGCCGAGCGCGTCAAGGCGAAGATGCGGGAGCTGGAAAAGGGCTTTCCCCGAGGACTCCACTACGCCATCGTCTACGACACCACGCCGTTCATCCGCGAGTCCGTGGACGAGGTGTTCAAGACCTTGCGCGACGCGGTCATCCTGGTCGCCATCGTCGTGCTGTTGTTCCTGCAAGACTGGAAAGCCTTACTCTTGCCCGTGATCGACGTGGCGGTGTCGCTGGTCGGGACCTTCGCCGTCCTGAAGCTGATGGGTTTCTCCCTCAACAACCTGACCTTGTTCGGGCTGGTCTTGGCCATTGGTATCGTCGTGGACGACGCTATCGTAGTACTGGAGAACATCGAGCGCTGGCTGGACAGGGGTCTGCCCGTGCGCGAGGCCACCATCCAGGCGATGAACGAAATCACCGGCCCGATCCTCGCCATTACGCTGGTGCTCAGCTCGGTGTTCCTCCCCAGCGCCTTCCTTGGCGGCATCACCGGTCAGTTCTTCCGCCAATTCGCCCTGACGATTTCGGTGTCCATGATCATCTCGGCCATCAACGCCATGACGATGACGCCGGCCCGGGCGGCCTCGATCTTTGCCGGCCGCAAGCCAGGCGAGGTAGGTGCCGCGAGCCGAGCGGCATCGGAAGCCCCGCTCGGCTCGCGGGGTCTACATGACCAGGGCAAAGAGGCGCTGCCCTGGTGGAGCTTCGCCCTGTTCGGCGGGCTGGTGACCGTGTGGCTACTGACCCCGACGCTGGGCGCCTGGCTGGGCCTGCCGGCGGGAGAAGAGGGCAGCGCGGCAGCGCCCGGCGGGCTGAAGGCCTCCTTGCTGACGTGGGGGATCTACTCCCTCCTCTTTCTCCCGGGCGCGGTCGCCGGGGGGACGCTCGGTTGGTTTATCATCCGGCCGGTGAACTTCGCTCTGGGTGTCTTCTTCCGGGGCTTTAACTGGGTCTTTGATTGGACTACCCAAGCCTACGGAAAGACCGTGGGCTGGGGACTCCGCCTCAGCGTTATCGTGCTCCTGATCTACGTCGGCCTGATCGGTTTGACCGGCTTTGGCTTCACGCACGTCCCCTCGGGGTTCATTCCCAGCCAGGACAAGGGCTACCTGGTGGTGAACATGCAGTTGCCCGATTCGGCCTCGCTGGAACGCACGGCCGAGGTGAACGCGGCGATCGAAAAGATTGCTCTGGAGACTCCCGGAGTCGCTCACACGGTGGGCATCCCAGGAATGTCGTTCGTCCTGAACGCCAACAGTTCGAACTTCGGCTCCATGTTTATCGTCCTCAAGCCGTTCCACCAGCGCCAGGACCCGGCGTTAGGCGGGGAGGCGATCGCCAGCCAGGTACGTCAGCGGTTCCAGCGGGAAGTTCCGGAAGCCCGCGTCAACGTCTTCGGGCCGCCGGCGGTCCAGGGCCTCGGGAATGCCGGCGGCTTCAAACTGATGGTCGAAGCCACGGGCGAGGTCCCCTTCAACGCACTCCAGGGCCAGGCGGACAACTTGGCCGCCAAGGGCAACCAGCGGCCCGGACTCGTCGGCCTGTTCAACAGTTTCCGCGCCAACACGCCCCAGCTCTACGTGGACGTGGACCGGACCAAGGTCAAGACGATGAACGTGCCCCTCACCGACGTCTTTGACACGCTCCAGGTCTACATGGGCGGCTATTACGTCAATGATTTCAACCGCTTCGGCCGGACCTGGCAGGTCAACCTTCAGGCCGACGCCGCCTTCCGCGTGGACGCGGAGATCCTCAAGCAGCTCAAGGTTCGCAACGCCGAGGGCGACATGATTCCGCTGGGTTCCGTGGTTAACGTACACGACTCCGGCGGGCCGGTGACCATCACGCGGTACAACATGTTTCCGGCAGCGGCGATTTACGGCGCCTCGCTGCCCGGCGTTAGCACCGGCGATGTTCTCGCAACCATGGAAGGCCTTGCGGACAAGGAGTTGCCTCGTTCCATGACGTACGAGTGGTCCGACCTGAGTTACTTGCAGAAGCAGTCCAGCAAGATCGCGGAGTTTCGCGATTTGCAGCAGAATCCCTTCAGTGCCTTCATGCTGGGTGCCGTGCTCGTCTTCTTCGTGCTGGCGGGCCTGTACGAGAGCTGGTCGCTGCCGCTGGCAGTGATCCTCGTCATCCCCATGTGCCTGCTGAGCGCCCTGGGAGGCGTCGCCCTGGCGCACCTGGACGTCAACATCTTCGTGCAGGTCGGTTTCGTGGTGCTGGTCGGCCTGGCCGCCAAGAATGCCATCCTGATCGTCGAGTTCGCGCGCGACCGCCAGCTGGAGGGGGTGCCCCTCTTCGAGGCTGCTATCGAGGCCGCCAAGGTCCGCCTCCGGCCGATCATTATGACGTCGTTCGCGTTCATCCTCGGCGTATTTCCCT
>JBGQLF010000185.1:0-10800 GCA_041499985.1 Gemmataceae bacterium | reverse complement strand
GGTCGCCCAGGATGCGCAGGTTGTGCTGCGCCGTCTCGCGGGCGCTTTCGATGTCGCCATACGCCAGCGGCGCCACCCCCGAACCCCGTTGGCCAGGCGGGACATAGACCTCGATACCGTTGTGGTGCAGCACGGCGACGACGGCTTCGGCAATTTGCGGATCGTTGTAGTTCGCGAAGATGTCGACAAAGTACGCCACCCGGGGACGTCCTCGGCGTGGCGGCCGGGTCCAGCCGCGGCGAGCGGCACGGCGGAGAAAGCTGCGCGCGGCGAAAGCCGGCAAGCGCCGCTGTCGGGACACGCCGACGAGCTTCTCCAACAACCAGCGCACGGTCCGGCTGGCCAGGGCGGTGTTGACCAGAGCGGCGAACGTGCTGCCCAGGGCGGCAAAACTCTCGGCGCGGGCCAGCACCCAATCGCTGCGGTCCAGGCCGTGCTCCGCGACATTGAGCGCCTTGGCTTCAAGCATGAGCTTGGGAATGTTCACGTGCGCGGGACACTCGATGGCGCACATCTTGCAATTGACACAAAGATCCGCGACCGCACGCACATCATCCGCTGCCAGGCGACGGGAGTCGGTCCCGGGCTGAAGGAGATGGCGAAGCAAGTTGGCCTTGGCACGCGGGGAAGCCTCTTCGGCATGCGTGGCTCGAAAGATGGGGCACATGCGCTGCGCGGGCACTTCGGTGCGGCAGTGTCCGCAGCCGTTGCAAGTCCCGCACTCGGTCTGCACCTCGCCCGGCTGCCAGCGCAACAGCCAGGGCGACGCTTCGGCGAGCGGGGCGGGCTGGCGGCGCAAGGGCCAGGCCGGCATGCCCGGATCCGGGCCGACGATTTTGCCGGGGTTGAACAAGGAGCGCGGATCGAAGATCGTCTTGAGCTCGCGAAACACGGGATACAGCCGGCCATACTGGCGCGCGACCCACGGCGTTCGGGCCAGGCCGGTGCCATGCTGGCTGCTGACGGTGCCGCCCAACTCCAGAGCGACGCCGTGGATTTCCTCAGCCAGGGCCCATAACTTGGCCACATCCGCCGGCTTCTGCAAGTCCAGGAACGGCCGGGTGTGTACTTGTCCTGAGCCGGCATGGATCAGAAACGAGGCGATGGTTTCGTGGCGCTTCAAGGCCTCTTGCACCCGGCGCAGGAAGACTGCCAGCTCTTCAGGAGGAACCCCCACGTCTTCGACAAAGGCGATCGGTTGCGGGCCGCCGCGCATGCCGTACAAGCCGGGCATAGCCGTGGCACGCAGGCTCCACAAATGCTCGATCTCCTCTGGCTCAAATGCCGTCGCGGCAGACAGCGCCAGACGCTCGCTGCGCTGAAAGCGCTCAGCGAGCTCCAGAGCCGCGGTGCGGGCGCCTGCCGGTGTATCGGATTCATACTCGACCAGCAGAACCGCTTCCGCGGCCGAGGGCACCAGCGCCGCACTCTCGGCACCCCGTCCGCGGGCCAGCGTCACCAGCCGGCGATCGAGCAGCTCACATGCCGCCGGGCCGGTCGGTAAGGTGCGCTGCGCGGCCCGGAGGGCGGCATCAAGACTGCCAAAGCCGAGCAACACCAGTCCTCGCCCCGCCGGCAGTGGAATGGTGCGCAGGGTCGCCTCCGTGAACAGCGCCAGCGTTCCTTCCGAGCCAACGAGCAAGCGGGCCAGATCGACCTGCTCCGCTGTCAAGACATCGTGGAGCAGGTAGCCGCAACGATTAAACCGTGTGCGTGGCTGACAAGTGCGGATCAGCTCCCCTTGCTCTTCGAGGAGAGCGACCATATGGTGAGCAATCTCGCCGAGGCGTCCACCGGCTCCGTTCTGCGGCACATTCCGCGGGTGCGCACCGACAGCGACGGCGTCTCCGTTATCCAAGACGACCCGGAGTCTGCTGACATAATCGCGCGTGTACCCATGGCGCAACACTTGTGAGCCGGAGGCATTGGTGGCCAACATCCCGCCGATGGTACATTCCGCACCGCTCGCGGGGTCGGGAGCGAAGCGCCGGCCAATGCGTGACAGGCGGGCATTCAGATCGCGATAGACCACGCCGGGTTGCACGCGCACCGTCTCGCTGCCCACCTCCACGATGGAGCGAAAATGCCGACTCAGGTCGACGATGATGCCGGTGGTCAAGGATTCGCCGGCAAAGCCGGTGCCGGCGCCGCGCGGCGTCAGCGAAATCTGATGCTCGGCCGCATAGCGCACCAGGGCCTGCACATCCTCCTCATCCCTGGGAACGACAACGGCCAATGGCTCGACCTGGAAGATGCTGGCATCGGTACTGTACAGAGCCCGAGACAGCTCGTCCCAAAGGAGTTCACCCTTGACGAGCCCCTTGAGATCATCGCGCAGGCGTTCACGTTGTGGTTCGTCCACCCGTCCTCAGTCCTTCGTTCTTAGTACTCTGTTCGCCTGGAGTTGCTCGCGCCGGATGCGTTCTTGGCGGTAGCGCTCCCCGATGCCCAGGTCAAACGGCTTGTACTCCTCCCGAGGCAACAAGCCGCGATATTGCGCCCCACAACGATAGCAAACGAGCACATCGCGCACCCAGAGATACAGCAAGCCATCGAAAATGGCAGAGCCGATCAGAATTGCCCACGTTAACCAGATCTGGTAGAGCATATAGGGGATGAGCGATGCCAGACACGCGACCGTGAGAATGGTCATGCCCAGCCAGTGCGGAAAATCCTTCTTCTTGTAGAGCTCCGGGTTGCTGCACACAACACAGGGGTGCAGGGCACCTGGCCCCGCATGCTCCTGGAGGTGTACCAGGTGATCGCATGCCGGACATTGCCAGTCGATGGAACCCAAGACATCGAGCCGAGCGGCGTGCCCACAAACGGGACAGTCAAAGCGGAGATTCACGAGGGAAGCCTGCCCTTCAGAGGGTAATGCGCGTGACGCTGGCCAACAGCTGACTGGTTAGTTCACCAAGAAAGCAAAAAATCACCACAACATACAGGATGCCAGTGGCGGACTGCGTCGAGCGTATGACAGCGGCCTTCCACGCCATCCAACCCAGGATGAGCGGCGCGAGAAAGCCCAACCCCCAGCGCACCGGCAGCCACAAGGTTACTTCGTTCAGCTTAGCCAACGAGTGCTCCGCGGTCCAGAACCAGAGCCCCGTTCCAGCCACCCCCATGCGCAGCAGCGTGATCACGAACAACGCGGCCAGGAGGCGTCGCAGCGGGGACAGCGACATCGTCGGCGCGATCAAGTAGGAATGGCCGATGAGCATGGCCGTGGTCGCCGTGCCCAGGAGTGCCGCGGAGCTGAGATCGCCGGCCCATTGCCATGCCACGGGGCTCGCCGCCTCCTCAACTGGGTGCGCCAGTCCGAGAGCAGCCAACAAGGTAACCATCGTGAGCGCCATGAGTACTTGGCCGCCTGGCGCCCTCTCCAGCGACCAAACCACCGATCCTACAAAGGCCAGGAACAGGCTGGCCCCAAGGGCGGCCCACAACCCTGGTCCCGCTTGCTGGCGCAGCAGGAGCGTCGCCGCAGCAGCCAAGCCGAGCACGGTCAGGAAGTGGGTGCGATAGAATCGCGGATTCACATGCGACGGGGGAAGCAACCACAAGGCGCCGAACAGTCCACTTGCCAGGCGCAGACAGAAAATCGCCAACATAAGCTCACCGCGGCCCGTAGATCAGCGCCATCAGCTCGGCTCGTGTCGACTGGTTATCCTTGAACACGCCCCGCATGGCACTGGTGGTGCAGATACTGTTGGCGTTGCGGATGCCGCGAATGGTCATGCAGGTATGCGATGCTTCCAGGATCACTGCCACGCCGCGGGCATCGAGTTCGTGCATGAGCAAGTCCGCGATCTCTTCGGTCATCCGTTCCTGGACCTGCGGCCGGCGCGACAGCACTTCGACGACGCGCGCGAGCTTGCTGAGCCCCACAAGGCTGCCCTTGGGCAAGTACGCGATGTGAGCCTTGCCGATGAAGGGGAGCAGATGATGCTCACAGATGCTTGCGAAACTGATGTGCCGGACCGTAACAATCTCGTCGTATTTCTGCGTGAACTTCTTTCGCACCAGCTCGCGCGGATCCTTCCCTAAACCCGAAAACAGCTCCGCGTACATGCGCGCCACGCGCTCGGGCGTCTCACGCAGCCCTTCGCGGTCGGGATCTTCGCCCACCGCCAGGAGGATTTCGCGCACGGCAGCCTGAATGCGCTCCTGATCGACATCCGCAGCCGGCGGGCGACGGTTGTTTTCGACGGGATAGCGGCGTGCTTTGATAGCTGGATCGCTCATGCGTCGTTGCTTCTCCACATAGTCCGGCCTCCGCCACCCCGGCCGTTCTGTTCGAGCCTGGCGGAAGGGGTGAAACGCGACGGGACATCACCCAGCCGGGATCCAAAGGCTTAAGGGAATTCTTAGGCGGGTTGGGGTCAACAGTCAAGGTAGCTGGCTGCGCTGGTTGCCTGGCGCCGTCTGCCGTAGAATGGATGCCTATGAAGGTCGTCGTCATCATTGCGCGGGGCCTGCACCTCGGCTATCTGGGTTGCTACGGTAACGAGTGGATTGCCACGCCGACCCTGGACCGCTTGGCGGCCGAGGGAATTGTCTTCGACCAGCATTTCGCGGATTGTCCCAATCCGGCTGGAGCCCGGCGTGCCTGGCGCAGCGGACGCTATCAGGTTCCGCCCGCGCCCGGTGAAGTCACGCCTCAAGCGGAAGTATCGGCCGACCTGATCGAGATCCTGCGGTTGCGAGCAATCGGCACTGCCTTGGTACTGGATGAAAGTCGGCCCGGCGCGGCCAATTTCGCAAGCGGCTGGGAGGATGTCACACGCGTCGCAGCGCCCGACGAAGAGGAGTCATGGCTCGAAGCGACGCTCCAGGCGGCGGTTGAAGCCTTGGACCGTCTCGCCGAGTTCGACGAGTGGCTCCTCTGGCTGGACCTGGCCACTGTGTTGCCCCCGTGGAACCTGCCCGAGCCGTTCGGCGAGCGCTATTTTGCGCCAGATGGCACGGCTGTGGACGAGGAACCCGAGGAGGAAGTGTCCGAATCGGATGAGGAGCCGCTGAGGCCACTGTCCGATCCCGTTTACGGACGTCTGGATGCGGCGGATCATTCCACATTTCTGCGGCTCCAGCGCAGCTACGGCGGAGCCGTGAGTTTCCTCGACGCGGGCTTGGAGTTGCTGCTCGAGGAGTTGGACAACCGCCACTTGATGGAAGAGGTCCTACTGCTCTTTACCGCTGATCATGGCTTTGCGCTGGGGGAACATGGCATCGTGGGGGACTGCCGTCCCTGGCTCCACGAGGAGCTGGTCCACCTCCCACTGCTGGTCCGCTTCCCCGCTGGTGCGGAGGGAGGGCGGCGCATTGGGACGCTAACGCAAGCGGTCGATCTCATGCCGACGCTACTTGATGGGTTCGGCTTACCTGTTCCGCCAACCGACGGTTACAGCCTGTTGCCAATGCTGAATGGACAGATCGACGCCGTGCGTGCCTACGCCTGTACGGGTCTGCAATCAGGCGCTGCCGTGGAGTGGTCGTTGCGCTGCCCGCGCTGGGCGTTCCTGCTGCCGTTGGATCCCGGCGGGGAGGATCCCCCGCGGGGGCCCCAATTGTTTGTGAAGCCGGACGACCGCTGGGAAATCAATAACGTCTTCCACCATCACGGGGAGCTGGCCGAGAACCTGGAACAGACACTGCGTAGCTTCGTCCAGGCGACCCGCCAACCGGGGCCCCTGCTCGCGCCTGAGCTACGCGAGATGGGAGAACTACTCGCGAGTGAACCGATTTCGAAGGCTGGGGGAGACAAGTCATGAGTACGGTCAAGCTGGTCGATGAAAACACCGAACACCCTAAGGTCCGGGCCGTCTTCGCGGACATCAAGGCAACCAAAAAGATCAATCGCGTGCCGGACCTCTGGAGGGCCCTGGCAACACACCCCGAACACCTGGAGCTCTGTTGGACGCGGCTAAAGGCGATCATGAAGCCGGGCAAGCTCGATTTGCTCACCAAGGAGATCATCGCTCTGGCCGTGTCAGTGACCAATTCGTGCCACTACTGAATCAACTCGCACACCGCCGCCGTGCAGCGGCTGGGTCTGGACAACGAGGGGCTAGGGGAGGTCCTCGCGGTCGTGGGGCTCTTCAACCAGATGAACAAGCTGGCTGACGGTTACCAGGTCGAACCGGATATCTTGCCTGAATTGAAGTAGGGTGCGGTCTGGTCGCCCCGAGAGAGCCGCAATACACTCCGCGCACCCGGACCGTGCTTTATTGTGTGGTCTGGATGCCGGCCGGCGTCTCCTCCGGGGTTAACGAACGCAGCCACACCGCCGCCTGCGCATCGCTGGGCATGCGCCAGTCGCCGCGCGGCGACAAACTGACCGAACCAACCTTGGGACCATCCGGCAAACAGGAGCGTTTGAACTGGTTGGCGAAGAAGCGCTTGAGAAACACGTGCAGCCAATTCCGCAGTTCTTCGGAACAGTAGGGTCGATCAAACGTTGCATGTTCCGCCAAATACAACATCTTTTCAGGCTTGGTGCCATAGCGCAAGAAATGAAACAAGAAGAAATCGTGCAGCTCATAGGGACCGAGGACGCTTTCGGTCCTTTGCACGATCTCGCCATCTATGCCGGCGGGTAGCAGCTCGGGTGAGATATCCGTGGCGACGATGTCGAGCAAAATGCGTCGGGTCTCGCCCTCAAACTCGTTTTCCGCCACCCAGCGTACGAGAAACTTGACAAGTGTCTTGGGAATGCTCACGTTGGGGTTGTACATACTCATATGGTCGCCCTGGTAGGTGCACCACCCCAACGCCAGCTCCGAGACATCGCCAGTGCCGATCACGAAACCGCTGTTCATCAGGATGCTGGTACGCATGCGGGCCTGGACGTTCTCGAACACCAGATCCTGACAGGCTTCCGCCGACAGTTGGCGCAGCCGCGTGGCCAACTCCTCGACCTCCAGGCCCTTCAAGTCGATCCCGAACGGCCGATGTCCCAGTGCCCGCATCTCTTCCAGGCAGAGAGCGCGAATGTCCACTTCCGCGGCGGCGACCCCAAGCTGTTCCATCAAGGCACGCGCATTGGAGCGGGTGCGGGCGGTCGTACCAAAACCGGGCATCGTGAAGGCCCGAATGCGCTGCCGTGCAACGCCAAGTGTATCCAGGGTCTTGCAAGTCACCAGCACGGCCAGCGTCGAATCCAGCCCGCCGGAGATGCCGATGGCGACCGGCGGTTTGCCGATGTGTTCCAGGCGCTTCGCCAGAGCGGCCACCTGCGTGTGGAAAATCTCCTCACACCGCTCGCGCAGCTGTTCCTGGCCGCGCGGGACAAAGGGGTGTGCTTCGATTTCGCGCAACAAGCCGCGCGGTTGCGCTTGTCCCTCGAGGCGGAACGGTACCCGCGTGAACGTTCGCTCCAGCCCCAGGTAGAGCTGTGCCTCGCCGAAGCTGTTGGTGCGCAGGCGGTCCGCGCGCAGGCGGTCCAGATCGATGTCGCTCACCAGCAAGCTTTCTGCGCGCTGAAATCGCCGGGACTCAGCTAAAAGGGTGCCATTCTCCGCGATCAGGCAATGGCCGCCGAAGACCACATCGGTGGTCGATTCCCAGACGCCGCAGGAAGCATACACATAGGCGGCCAGGCAGCGGCCCGATTGGTTGATCACGAGCTGGCGGCGGTAGTTTGCCTTGCCGATCACCTCATTGCTGGCCGACAGGTTCACCAGCACTGTAGCGCCGTGCAAGGCCTGCACGGAACTGGGCGGAATCGGCACCCAGAGGTCCTCGCAGATCTCAACGCCGAGCACCAGGCCTTCCACATCCGTTGCGTCAAAGAGTTGGTGCGTGCCGAACGGAACCGATTCTCCCTGAAGGTTGATCTGTTTGCTACGTACGGTGGCAGCGGCAGCAAACCAGCGCCCCTCGTAGAACTCCTTATAGTTCGGGATGAACGATTTGGGCACGATCCCGAGGATCCGCCCGCGATGCAGCACGGCGGCGCAGTTGAACAGCTGATCGTCTACCGCCAGCGGCAGGCCCACGATCGTGACGCCAGAATACGTCGAGGCTCCCGCCCGGGTTAGCTGAGAGAGTCCGCGGAGCGCCGCCTGTTGCAATGGCGTCTGTTGGAAGAGATCGGCACACGTGTAGCCGGTAAGCGCTAGCTCGGGAAAGACGACGAGCGCGACGCCCTCCTGTTCGGCCTGAGCCAGGAGAGCCAGGATGCGCTCGGCGTTGAAGGCGCAATCGGCCACTCGCAATGCGGGAACCGCCGCTGCCACTCGCAGGAAGCCGTGATAGGTCATAGAAAAAGCCCGGAGACCAAAGAACGGAGGAACCGTGCCAACCCTTGGATTATTCTAGCCCGCCCCCGTCACAGATTTCGCGCCTCACTCCGTTTCCAGGCGCTGCCGGGCGGCAGTCACCTCGCGCAACCGCATCGCCTGGAACCGCTCCATATGCATGCGGATCTTCGCGGAGAGCTCGACGCGCCGATAACGCCCCCAGGTACGATCGGCCCGTGCTGCCTGGTCTTCGAAGCTCTCGTGGTAAACGATGCGTCCGGCCTGGACCAACTGGACGAACATCGGCTCTCCCGGTGCCGGCTCCGAGGCATCGGCCACGATCAGTGTGTCATCGCGGCCATAGACCCGCAAGTAGCCACCCAGGGACTCCTTGCCGGGAGAGTTCGAGAACTTGACGTTTGGATGGTCCGCTGTGGCGCTGCGCTTGAACGCCGCCGCCACCGTGTCGCGATGCACCAGGCGCCACCAGTAGCCTCCGGCGCCGGGGAAGAGCATCGTTGGCTCCTGACCAGTGGCTCGGCGGAAATGGTCATAAACCTGGCGAACGACTTCCGGAGTGACCTCATCCTCGAAAACGATTTGCCGCGGCGCGAGACCGAGCGCCCGCATGCGCTCAAAATAGAGCACACATTGCCGGGCGACATCGCCGGAATCCACGCGAATGCCCACCTGATCGGTCTCGGGATGGGCGCGCATGACGCGCAGAGCATTCGCCAGCCCGACCGACTCCGCGTCCACCAGGTCACACAGCAGCGACGCCCGGCCCTGGGCCGTAATAAAGCGATCCATCATCTCGTACTCGGCTTCCTCCAGGCTGCGGCCGAACGACTGGGCGGCGCACATCATCTCATGGCCGATGGTGCCGATGGAGTGGAAGAGGTCCGGGTAGAGAAACTCGGCCGTGTCATTCGAGGTCAATCGGCCGCCGCCCCCGACGAAGCGAGCCAGGAGGAGAACCAGATGGCCCAGTTCGTTCGGAGCCGAGCGCAAACCAAATTCGGCATCGCGTGGCGTGGCCAGCTTCATGAGCCGGGCCTTGGTGGCCTGGATGATTGGCGCAAAGTAGCGGCACATGGCGGGCTCCAGATAGGAGATCGCTCCGCCCATCCCTTCGAAGAACAAACAGGGCACGCCCGGTAGGAAGGTCTGGCCGCCGGGGAAGCCCCAGATATCGACCGGTAAATGGATCTCCTCGCCGGGGTGCACGCGCAGGATGGCGTCCCACAAGTCGTGGGGAAAGGCCCCGACGGCAGCGCGCTCCGCGAACCAGCGGCGCGCCAGCTCGATGTCGGTCCGCCGCAACGGGCGATAAAACCATTGGGCCAGCATCGCTTCATGGCCGGCCATGATCAGCTGGTTGTCGGCGCCTGGCTCTGGTAGCCCTTTGCGCATGGTCAGGGCGTAGCCGGCGCGGGCGATGGCGAGGTCGGGGACGGCGGCCCACATCGTGCGTTTGTAGGTATCGGTGGCGCCGAGCCAGCCCCCGAGCAGGAACAGTTTCCCGAAGAACTCGTCGCGCATGGCCGCCCGTTTGGCCGCGAAGGGATCACCTGGAAGGATTTCAGATTTGAGATTGCAGAGTGTAGATTGGCCTTCTTCCTTCATCCCGCTTCCTTCCTCCTCGGTAATGGCCGATCCCTGTCGATTGCAAACTGACGATCGCGGCCCATTTGCTTTTCTCTCCGCAATCTGTAGTGTTAAATCTTAAATCTGCAATCCTAAATCTGCAATCAAGCGAGCGCCCCATGACCGAGTTGACCCACTTCGATGAGCACGGCGCCAGTCGCATGGTCGATACCAGTGACAAGCCTGAGACACTGCGCCAGGCCCGCGCCAGTGGACTCGTCCGACTCGCCCCGACCACGACCGCGCTGATTCGCGATCGAGCCCTCGCCAAGGGCGACGTGCTGGAAGTGGCCCGCCTCGCCGGCATCATGGCCGCCAAGCACACCGGCGAATTGATCCCCCTGTGCCATCCGTTGCCGCTCACCAGCGTTGCCCTCGACTTTGCATGGGCCAGCGAGAGTCTCCTGCGCATCGAAGCTACGGTTCGCGTCTTCGGCCGAACCGGCGTCGAGATGGAAGCGCTCACCGCCGTCAGCGTGGCGGCCTTGACAGTCTATGACATGTGCAAAGCGGTCGATCGCACCTTGACCATCGAGCGCATTCGCCTGGAAGAGAAAAGCGGTGGCCGTAGCGGCACCTTCCGGCGCGACGATTGACAGCGCTGCCTGGCACTGCTATTGTTCAACCAAGCTTGAAACTTCAGAACTCTTGCGTCACAGGCAGTTCTCTGAGAACGGCTATCTGGGGTAGAGGGCCATGAATCCTGTGCTTGCGCCGCATCCTGATGAGATCCGCCCTCCCATAGACCTGTACGCGCCGATCGCCCAGGACCTGGAGGAAGTCGAGACCTGGCCTGACGGGAGCGTGACCTGGGCTTCCACCACCAAGATGCCCATGCGCAACCAGTCCGGCCGGGTGGTGGGGACCTTTGGCATCTCGCGGGACATCACCAAGCGCAAGCGGGCCGAGC